>NZ_RCOB01000147.1:0-2199 GCF_004307665.1 Pseudomonas sp. Sample_16 | reverse complement strand
CAGGCATCCAACCTGCGCTGTTGGTCGAACACGCCTACAACCCGATCCACCGCCGCCATCAATACGACCCGGCTGGCGAGTTGACCCGCACCCTCGACAAACTGCGTGGCGAGATCAAGTACGAATATGAAGCCAACGGCCAGTTGCACAGCCGCGACACCGGCCAGTTGATCGACAGCGAAGAATTCCGCTACGACGCCGCGGCGAACCGGCTGAACTTCAACACCAGCCAGTTCGACCACGTCAAAGACAACCGTCTCAAGCGCTGGCGAGATCAGGAATATGCCTACGATGCGTGGGGCAACCTGATTGAGAAACGCAGCGGGATGGGCACGCTGCAGACGTTTGTTTATGACTGTGAGAATCGGCTGGTGCGGGCCGAGACGTTGATCAACGGCAAGCTGGAGAGTACCGGTGCATATCGGTACGACAGCCTTGGGCGGCGGGTTGGTAAACAGTCTGTTGTTAATGGCGTGACCGAGCAGAAACACTTCTTATGGCAAGGCCTGCGGATGCTGCGGGAGGAGCGTCCGGGGCAAAGCAGTCTGTATATCTACGAACCGGGCAGCTATGTGCCGTTGGCGCGTGTCGACCAGGCAGAAGGTGAAGCGCAGCAGCTTTACTACTTCCATACCGACCAGATTGGTACGCCGCTGGAGATGACTGACCGGGAAGGGCAGATCGTCTGGCAGGCGACGTACAAGGCGTGGGGCTCGCTGGAGCGATTGGACGTCAACGAAGTCGAGCAGAATCTGCGGTTTCAGGGGCAGTATTTCGACGACGAGACGGGGCTGCACTACAACACGTTTCGGTATTACGATCCGGAGGTGGGGCGGTTTGTTACGCAGGATCCGATAGGGTTAATGGGGGGGGATAATCTCTATCAATATGGAAGCAACCCGTTAGGTTGGATAGACCCTTTAGGGTTAGCATGTTCGTCGCTTCATGAAAGGGTAGTAAATGATGCGAACAAGGTCGCGTCTGCTGGCGGGGAAATCACTGCGAAGCAAGCGCAGATATTGAAAGGAAATCTGCCCGTTGTTCAGAGGCGTACTGTGTTTCAAAATCAGATGGCACGTAAAGAATTTGTGGGTAGTCAAAACTATTTGATGAAGCAATGGGAAGCCAACACCGGTAGAGTATGGCCATCTGGAGCAACTCCCCATCACATCATCCCTTTGGAAAGCGGTGGCGCAAACAAGTGGTGGAATCTAATGCCGACACACGGCTCGTTACCTAATCATTCCTTGCCAGGAATTCCAGGTCCGCATGCCGCAGGTGGAGTTCTCAGGACAACAATTCAACAAGGAAGAAAGGCTCTGCCGCCTGGTACAATAACTGATTTGAGATTGTAATATGATTGATATTGACGAAGAGTGTAAAAAAATAGAAGGGTCCGACTTTTTTTTTAATATGGGGGGTGACGGGGCTGAGGATGGTCGTTTGATATATATAAAAAATGTCCGCAAGGTTTTTGTAGAGCCTTCTGATGCTGAGTTTAAGGGGCGCTACGATTGTGTTGAGTGGCTGCCCACATCTCCAACTCAGCCGGACCCTTTTTATAATATTCCTAAACCACCTTCTGATCTTGTTGCTATGCGGATGAAGGTGAATAAGGCGGTAATGGCTGCGACTAAAAATCTTGATAAAAATAAATTTTTGTGTGCGCCGCATGACTTTAGCCTTGCGGCAAGAAATGGAATCTGCTTCGCTTTTAGGCAATATGTCTCTGAAGAGTATTACGGACTTGGTGAGCGATGGTCGACAATAATAAAATTGTATTACTGTGGTCGCTGGCCTGTTGGCTTCTGTAAGGATGAAATAGTCGTTATTTGATTTGCGATGGATGAGTTGAGAATCTCCGTTGGCGGCAGTTTGGTGAGGGGTTTTTAGTTGGTGTAATTATGTGCGCTTCGCTCTTTTATAACATGATTAGTTTGTTGTCAGGTGATCTAATGCTCTGTTCATGTCGTCGACGACGCAATTCCCTGTCGCATCAATGCCTTGAGCCTGAACTTTAATTACCTCTGAGAAAACATCCACAACGGCTAACGTGTGGTGGAGCAATGTACCAGCTATGGTGAGCCCTCAGCATTGGCCGGCTGCTGGCCAAACTCAATGCCGATGCCCGTCAGGATTATGCATATGACGACGGCGATCGCCTGCTGTCGATCCAGCGCCTGCCGACCGCGCAGGGCA
>NZ_RCOB01000150.1:0-2203 GCF_004307665.1 Pseudomonas sp. Sample_16 | reverse complement strand
AAGTGGTGGGTGATGACGGGATCGAACCGCCGACATTCTGCTTGTAAGGCAGACGCTCTCCCAGCTGAGCTAATCACCCGTTTGCATCTCCGAGGCCGCGAAATTTACGCAGGTAGCGAACCTAAGTCAATAGCAGGATTGAAGTTTTTCTGAAAAAGACAAAATCGTTTCAATCCGGACAATCTCGCCAACAGTCCGACCGCTGGAGTTACTCGCTGTAAATCATCTTCTTGGTCATGCCGCCATCGACCACGAATTCCTGCCCGGTGACAAAACCGGCGTTCTTCGATAGCAGCCAGGCCACCATCGCCGCCACGTCCTCGACCGTCCCTACCCTGCCCGCTGGATGCTGGGCATGATCGGCGTCGGTCAACGGCTCGGCACGGCGCACGGACGGGTCACGTGCATCGATCCAGCCCGGGCTGACGGCATTGACCCGAATCTCCGGGCCAAGGCTGATGGCCAGTGCATGAGTCAGGGCCAGCAGACCGCCCTTGCTCGCCGCGTAAGCCTCGGTATCAGGTTCCGATTGCCCGGCGCGGGTCGAGGCCAGGTTGACGATCGACCCGTTGTGAGCACGCAGATACGGCGCACAGTGCTTGGCCAATAGCATCGGCCCACTGAGATTCACTGCCAGCACCCGATTCCAGTAAGCCAGGTCGAGGCTTTCCAGGGTGATGTTGTGCGGATCGGCCACCGCCGCGTTGCACACCAGCGCATCCAGCCGCCCGAACTGCCCCAGCACTTCGGCCACGCCCAGGGCCACCTGACCTTCGTTGGAAACGTCCATGGCGATGAACCAGGCGTTGTCGCCGAGCGCTTTCGCCACTTTCGAACCGCGTTCACGATCCAGATCCGACAGCACCACTTGCCAGCCTTCGCTGATCAACCAGGCCGTGATACCCAGGCCAATGCCCCGCGCAGCGCCGGTCACCAGCGCCACGCGGCCGTTGGAGCCGGTTGGCGTCGACAGCTCGATCACAAGGCAGCCAACCCGCGCGCCAGGTCGGCTTGCAGGTCTGCCACGTCTTCCAGACCGACCGCGATGCGGATCAGGCTGTCACGGATACCCGCCGCTTCACGCTCTTGCGGCGCCAGACGGCCGTGAGACGTGGTGCTCGGATGGGTAATCGTGGTCTTGCTGTCACCAAGGTTGGCTGTGATGGAAATCAGGCGCGTCGCATCGATAAAGCGCCAGGCGCCCTCTTTGCCGCCCCTGACCTCGAAACTCACTACAGCCCCGAAACCTTTCTGCTGCCGCAGCGCCAGCTCGTGTTGCGGATGGCTCTTGAGGCCGGCGTAATGGACTTTTTCGATACCGTCCTGTTGCTCCAGCCATTCGGCCAGCTGTTGGGCGTTGGCGCAATGCGCCTTCATCCGCAGGTTCAGGGTTTCCAGGCCCTTGAGGAAGATCCAGGCGTTGAACGGGCTGAGAGTAGGCCCGGCAGTGCGCAGGAAACCGACCACTTCTTTCATCTGCTCGCTGCGACCGGCTACCACACCGCCCATGCAACGACCCTGGCCGTCGATGAACTTGGTCGCCGAGTGCACGACGATGTCCGCGCCCATTTTCAGCGGCTGCTGCAACGCCGGGGTGCAGAAGCAGTTGTCGACCACCAGCATTGCGCCTTTGGCGTGGGCGATTTTCGCCAGTTCGGCGATATCGACCAGTTCGGCCAGCGGGTTGGACGGCGATTCTACGAACAGCAGCTTGGTGTTGGCCTTGATTGCCGCATCCCAACCGGACAAGTCAGCCAAGGCTACATAATCGACTTCAATGCCAAAACGCTTGAAGTACTTCTCGAACAGGCTGATGGTCGAACCGAATACGCTGCGCGACACCAGCACATGATCGCCAGCGCTGCACAGGCTCATCACCACCGCCATGATCGCCGCCATGCCCGTGGCAGTGGCCACGGCTTGCTCGGCGCTTTCGAGGGCGGCGATGCGCTCTTCGAAGGCGCGTACGGTCGGGTTGGTGTAGCGCGAGTAAACGTTGCCCGGCACTTCCCCGGCGAAACGCGCAGCGGCATCGGCAGCGGTGCGGAACACGTAGCTGGATGTGAAGAACATCGGATCACCGTGTTCGCCTTCCGGCGTACGGTGCTGACCGGCACGTACGGCCAGGGTATCGAACGCTACGCCTTCGAGGTCGCTGTCCAACCGACCGGCATCCCAATCCTGACTCATGCTGTCACTCCTT
>NZ_RCOB01000095.1:13615-56331 GCF_004307665.1 Pseudomonas sp. Sample_16 | reverse complement strand
AGCTCGAGGAGCAGGATTACCGTGGCAAACGCTTCGCCGACTGGCCGAGCGACGTCAAGGGCAACAACGACCTGCTGGTGCTGACCCGCCCGGACGTGATTGGCGGCATCGAGAAAGCCTACCTGGATGCTGGCGCCGACATTCTGGAAACCAACACCTTCAACGCCACCCGGATTTCCATGGCCGATTACGGCATGGAAGAACTGGCCTACGAATTGAACGTAGAAGGCGCACGCCTGGCCCGCAAGGTCGCCGATGCGAAAACCCTCGAGAACCCGGACAAGCCGCGCTTCGTCGCTGGCGTGCTCGGCCCGACCAGCCGCACCTGCTCGCTGTCACCGGACGTCAACAATCCCGGCTACCGCAACGTGACGTTCGATGAGCTGGTGGAGAACTACACCGAAGCCACCAAAGGCCTGATCGAAGGCGGCGCCGACCTGATCCTGATCGAAACCATCTTCGACACCCTCAACGCCAAAGCGGCGATTTTCGCCGTGCAAGGTGTGTTCGAAGAGCTGGGCATCGAGTTGCCGATCATGATTTCCGGCACCATCACCGACGCCTCCGGCCGTACCCTGTCCGGCCAGACCACCGAGGCGTTCTGGAACTCCGTGGCCCACGCCAAACCGATTTCGGTCGGCCTTAACTGCGCCTTGGGCGCCAGCGAACTGCGCCCGTACCTGGAAGAACTGTCGAACAAAGCCAACACCCACGTGTCCGCGCACCCGAACGCCGGTTTGCCAAACGAATTCGGCGAGTACGATGAACTACCGGCGCAAACCGCCAAGGTCATCGAAGAGTTCGCTCAAAGCGGCTTCCTGAATATCGTCGGTGGTTGCTGCGGGACCACGCCGGGCCACATCGAAGCCATCGCCAAAGCCGTGGCCGGTTATGCCCCGCGCGAAATTCCGGACATTCCCAAGGCCTGCCGCCTCTCGGGCCTGGAACCGTTCACCATCGATCGCAACTCGCTGTTCGTCAACGTCGGCGAGCGCACCAACATCACCGGTTCCGCCAAGTTCGCCCGCCTGATCCGTGAAGACAATTACACCGAAGCCCTGGAAGTCGCCCTGCAGCAGGTCGAGGCCGGCGCCCAGGTGATCGACATCAACATGGACGAAGGGATGCTCGATTCGAAGAAGGCCATGGTGACCTTCCTCAATCTGATTGCCGGCGAGCCGGACATCTCCCGCGTACCGATCATGATCGACTCCTCGAAGTGGGAAGTGATCGAAGCCGGCCTCAAGTGCATTCAGGGCAAGGGCATCGTCAACTCGATCAGCATGAAAGAAGGCGTCGAGCAATTCATTCATCACGCCAAACTGTGCAAGCGCTACGGCGCCGCAGTCGTCGTGATGGCCTTTGATGAAGCCGGCCAGGCCGACACCGAAGCGCGCAAGAAAGAAATCTGCAAACGCTCCTACGACATCCTGGTCAACGAAGTCGGCTTCCCGCCGGAAGACATCATCTTCGACCCGAACATCTTCGCCGTGGCCACCGGCATCGAAGAACACAACAACTACGCTGTGGACTTCATCAATGCCTGCGCCTACATCCGCGACGAACTGCCGTATGCGCTGACCTCGGGCGGCGTGTCCAACGTGTCGTTCTCGTTCCGGGGCAACAACCCGGTGCGCGAGGCGATCCACTCGGTGTTCCTGCTGTACGCAATCCGCGCCGGCCTGACCATGGGCATCGTCAACGCCGGTCAACTGGAGATCTACGACCAGATCCCGGTGGAACTGCGCGACGCCGTCGAAGACGTGATCCTCAACCGCACCCCGGATGGCACCGACGCCCTCCTCGCCATCGCCGACAAGTACAAGGGCGACGGTAGCGTCAAGGAAGCCGAGACCGAAGAGTGGCGCAACTGGGACGTCAACAAGCGCCTGGAACATGCACTGGTCAAAGGCATCACCACGCACATCGTTGAAGATACCGAAGAGTCGCGCCAGTCGTTCGCCCGCCCGATCGAAGTGATCGAAGGTCCGCTGATGTCGGGCATGAATATCGTCGGCGACTTGTTCGGGGCCGGCAAAATGTTCCTGCCGCAGGTGGTGAAATCCGCTCGGGTGATGAAGCAGGCCGTGGCCCACTTGATCCCGTTCATCGAACTGGAGAAAGGCGACAAGCCGGAAGCCAAGGGCAAGATCCTCATGGCCACGGTCAAGGGCGACGTGCACGACATCGGCAAGAACATCGTCGGCGTGGTGCTGGGTTGCAACGGCTACGACATCGTCGACCTCGGCGTGATGGTGCCGGCGGAGAAAATCCTCCAGGTGGCCAAGGAAGAAATGTGCGACATCATCGGTCTGTCCGGGCTGATCACGCCGTCACTGGATGAAATGGTCCACGTCGCTCGCGAGATGCAGCGCCAGGACTTCCATCTGCCGTTGATGATCGGTGGCGCTACCACCTCCAAAGCGCACACCGCGGTGAAGATCGAGCCCAAGTACAGCAACGATGCGGTGATCTACGTCACCGACGCCTCCCGTGCGGTGGGCGTGGCGACCCAGTTGCTGTCCAAGGAACTCAAGGCCGGTTTCGTCGAGAAAACCCGCCAGGATTACATCGAAGTCCGCGAACGCACGGCCAACCGCAGCGCCCGCACCGAACGCCTGAGTTATGCCGCAGCAATCGCGAAAAAGCCACAGTTCGACTGGAGCACCTACACGCCGGTCAAACCGACGTTCACCGGCACCAAGGTGCTGGATAACATCGATTTGAAAGTGCTGGCCGAGTACATCGACTGGACGCCGTTCTTCATTTCCTGGGACCTGGCCGGCAAGTTCCCGCGCATCCTGCAGGACGAAGTGGTCGGTGAAGCCGCCACCGCGCTGTACGCCGATGCCCAGGAAATGCTCGCCAAACTGATCGACGAAAAGCTGATCAGCGCCCGTGCGGTGTTCGGCTTCTGGCCGGCCAACCAGGTGCGTGACGATGACATCGAACTCTACGGCGATGACGGCAAGCCGTTGGCCAAGCTGCATCACCTGCGCCAGCAGATCATCAAGACTGACGGCAAGCCAAACTTCTCCCTGGCTGATTTCGTTGCACCCAAGGACAGCGAATTAACCGACTATGTGGGTGGCTTCATCACCACCGCCGGTATCGGCGCCGAAGAAGTGGCCAAGGCTTATCAGGACGCTGGCGACGACTACAACTCGATCATGGTCAAGGCCCTGGCCGATCGTCTGGCCGAGGCCTGCGCCGAATGGCTGCACCAGCAGGTGCGTAAAGAACACTGGGGTTATGCCAAGGACGAAACCCTCGACAACGAGGCGCTGATCAAAGAGCAATACACCGGCATCCGCCCTGCCCCGGGTTACCCGGCGTGCCCGGATCACACCGAGAAAGCCACGCTGTTCGCCCTGCTCGACCCCGAGGCTGCCGAAATGCGCGCTGGGCGCAGCGGAGTGTTCCTCACCGAGCACTATGCGATGTTCCCGGCCGCCGCGGTCAGCGGATGGTATTTCGCTCACCCGCAGGCGCAGTACTTTGCCGTGGGCAAGATCGACAAGGATCAGGTCCAGAGCTATACGTCGCGTAAAGGCCAGGAGCTGAGCGTGACCGAGCGGTGGTTGGCGCCTAACCTGGGTTACGACAACTGAGGCTGATCCCGGGAGTCGACTCGTGCGACTCCCGGGGTTGTTTCAACGCTGCGGGTTTACGTTACAACCCCACCAGCGTCCGCTCTATTTCAGACAGTTCGCGCAACAGCTTTCCTTGCTCGAAGACAAGGTCTGCCTCGATCGCCTGCATGGCGATCTTGTACTGCTCCTGCGCGCCTTCGCCGTAATTCGGAAACTGCTCATCCACATCGTGCTCTCTTCCTGCGAAACCCTCACGCAACAGGGCAAACCGTTCAGGGTATTTTTCTTTCAAATAATCGCTCCAATATTGGCGGCCGACCAACTCATCAATCAATGCCGGTGATTGTTCTGCCGCGATCACTTCAGCATGGGCCGCCTCCAGCATGGCAGACGAAACGTTGCCGCTGTAGCGCATGCCTCTGGGTTGTCCCGGCAGTTCAAGTCGCTCGGCAAGGCCGATACGATAAGCCAGACGCACTTCAGCCGGATCAGTCGAGCGGCGCTGTGCCCGGCGCTGGGCAATATCGCGGTTGGCGATCTCCTCGACCTTGCCAAGTCGAAACAGATTCCTGCCGAGCCGGAACAAGACTTGGCCATGCTGCCCCGGTGCAATTGACTTCGAGGTTTCGAACTCGAAAACCTTGACCTCTATATTGCTGAACAGCAGGATTTGGCCATCGACGCAGGTTGCGCCGGCTCTCGCCAATTCGAAAATCGTATCCCTCAGACCTGCGTCGCTATCGGCCACCCTCAATACGGTGTGGACCCGCCGCACAAGATCAGCACGTCCTGTCATGAAGTCTGTCGTACCTTCCAGCCGGGTCAGCAGATTGAAAAAGAACTGATTGTTTTGCGCTTGCTCAAAATCATTCCAGATCCGTATCAACTCCTCGGCATCTGCAGCTGACGAATCGATCCAACGTTCACGAGCCTCGGCACCCGTCACCTCATCCATATCCACTTCAACGTCACTCACGATCGAGTCATCGCTATCGCTGTCGTCAACGCTGCTGCTTTCGCTACTGCTGTCAAACCGCTCCAGTGCCTCGTCAATCTCTGTTGAACGCCATCCCACTATCTGCTCGCCTTCCTGCACTTGATTATGCAGCATCAGCAAGCTTGTACCATCGAGCGTCTCGTTGCCGGCCAGATTGGTGCCCGCACGCAATACCCTGTGCGCGTCGGCCATCAGGGCTGGCGGAATGAACTCGATCATGTTGTCGCGCATATCCAGGGTGCTGAGTGAAGGAAGCTCAAGTGCACCCTGCGGCCAGATGACCAGACGATTGCCACTCAGATCGAGGGTTTGCAAACTTCCAAGGCCGCTGACATCCAGTGACTCGAGCCAGTTTTCTGAGAGGCTCAAAGACTCCAGGTTGCTCAATCCGGCAAGCTGGCGCTCAAGCTCAGCTGCATTGGAGAAACGGTTATTGGCCGCCGAAAGTCGCTTGAGGCGGCGCAAAGAGGTCACTGACGCTGGCAAGGCATCCATCGCGTTGGCATCCAGCGCCAGGGTATGAAGGTGAGTAAACGCGCCAAGAAATTCGCTTAGCCCGTCTTCACTCAGATACACATTGTTGAGGTTCAACTCACCGACATGAGCGAAGTCGGCAGTTAGCGTCGGGAGATGGCCCAATGGGATATCGGACAAATCAAGGGTAATGCCTGCCGATGTACCACGCAGGTTCTGCCTCCAGCACGCCATTATCCGGTCAGCTGCCTGGCGGCGTTCGGTGGCGGCGATCCACACAGGAGGTGACGATTCAACGCGGTGCTGTGGCGGGGTATCGATCCATGTGTTCAGGGACTTCGTCAATGCCTGGTGTTGGCTGTCCCACTTGGCCAATTGCTCGTACAGAGGGCCAGCCCCGCCATGGCGCGTGGCGAGCACATCGATGATCCGTATCGCCTCGGCCGCCGGCAAATCCGGATCAAGCCTTTGCAGGCGGGCTTGCGGGGTCAAGCGTGTCAGGTCATTGCCGGGTACAACGGGCAGCGGCAACAACAACTCCGGATTCTGCGCGACCAGCACCGGAAAATACTCGGGTTCGCCCTCTGTCATGCCTGTCTGCAAGCTGGCCCTGGAAATGCCCATGGGGTTTTCCGACGAACTGCTTGCCAGCAAATCGCTGCGGGCCTTTGCCGTCAATCGGCAACCCTGCAAATCGATTTTTGAAACGTGTTGAGCGGTCAGAGCCGTCTCGGGAATCGTCGTGATAGCGCTGTTGTTCAGCTCGATCCTGTCGAGGCTGGACAAGCCCCACAAACCCGATGGCCAGTCTTTGATGGCGGTATGCCCCACACGCAAAGTCTGTAAGCGGGACATGGCACTCACGTCCAGCGAATCGACCCGGTTATAGCGCAAGTCCAGGCTTTCCAGGGCAGATAACCGGTTCAGGCGCTGCTGCATGCTCGGGGTGATGGTCAGGTGATTGCGGCTCAGATTCAGCTCACTGAGTTTTGTCAGGTTGCCCAGTGTCGTCGGCAGACTCTGCAGCTGATTGCTACTCAGGTCCAACCGCCGAATGTCGGTGAAACCGCGCAAAAATCCACTGACATCTTCGGATGAGGCCATGACCCCCGACATTTGCAAGGTTTGCACATGAGCAAAATCTGTTGCCGACAACGTCGGCAGTTCAGGCAGGTCGCCCAGCGCCCAGCCTGACAAATCCAGATTCGATGAAATGATTTGTCCGGGCATGAGGGGCCATGAGCGCACCGTCGAAGGGCCGACCTCAGGTTGCGAAACCGGTACCTCCTGCGCGCCGCCATAACGTTTACGCAGGCCATCACGCCAGCACTCGCGGATTCGCCGGGCAATGACCTCCCGCTCCCGAAGGTTGACTTGCCGGCCATTGGCTTTTGTCGTTTGCTGCTGCCACCGCTCCAGTTGCAGGCGCAGCGCCTGTCCATCCTCGCGCAGCCCATTGATCCGTGCCAGCAATGCCCGCCCTGCCAACCCTTCTGCCTTCATTCGCCCAAGGGCAGCCTTTGAAAGCTCTTCGCTGGTTTCCAAGGCATCACTCAGCGTGCCTCGGCAATATCGATCGAGCATGTGCCCGCTATCCTGCAAATGCGCAGGATGCTCGTGCACATACTCATACGCCCTCACGAAGTCCTCGGTACTCAGCCTGGCCCAATTGAGTTTCATGCCGGGCCACAGTGCTTCGTGACCGGTAAGCCATTGAGCGGGGAGTGTCTTGACGCTTGAGTGAGTGAGGTCCAGCGCTCTGAGCTGAGGCAATTGCTGGGCGCCCTTGGGCCAAACCTCTGTCGTTCCGTACACACTCAACGAATGCAGGCGAGTCAGACCACTGACATCCAGTTCGCCCGCCATGCCGATCACGTCCAATTGTTGCAGTTGCGGCATGGCGTCTATCGCCGCTTGGACAGTTGCGCTGTACTCCTGCCCCAGCGGCCCGGCGATTCGCAAGTCATGTATGCCTGGCAATGCCTTCAGCTTCGCGGCCAACTGAACTCTGTCGACGCCATCCCGGACGCCCAACTTCAACGACCGGGCGTTGGGGAACTGACGTAAAAAGGCTTGCGGTGTCTGACTCAACATTGCACCCGCACTCATATGCAGTCGACTGACGTGAGGAAAGTTGCCAGCCAGTTCCGGCAAGCTGTCTGCAACACCGATATCCAGGTAAACACTGGCAGCGCCATCATAAATTCCCCGCTGCTGCCAGACGCCTTTGATGTTGCGCGCGACCTGATGACGGAGAGTATGCGGACCGCCGCTTTCAACCCACTGGTCCAGTTGCGCCGACAGCGTCTCGTACTCCTGGGCGCGCAAGTTCAGTAAATGGGCAATTTGCGTTTCGGTCATACCATCAAGCGCAAGCTGAATGACCATCGATTCCGCCATCTCATCGGAGACGTTCGGATAGACATCCCGCAACCTGGAGACCAACGACGGATTGACCATTGCGCCGGCACCTCGCCCGCTCATCGGGTAGCCGACCCTGCCGTCCGCCAGGCGTCGCGGCGCACGGAATCGTGAAGTGCTGGCGCCAGGTGCGAGGGTTTGCATCATCTGCTCACGGTGGCCCATGGCATAGGTGGTCACTGCCTCCTGCAACCTGGCACCCTGCGCGACATTGGGCATGCCCAACCGGGCGCGGGCATCGTCTGGTAACGCATGCATGAGCGAAGAAAAAAAGTTGTCGCCTGCTTTCGGTACGCTGTTCAACGAATTCTGGTGCTGGTCAAAGGCCTGGTACTGGTTGGCTTGATGATGCTGAGAGCCGTCCCTCACCAGGTATTTGACCTGTTCGGCGGTTTCGCTACCGATGCTGTCGAGCAGTTTTCCGTCGCAATGACCCAGACGCACTTCCAGACGCAGGTTGTTCGGCCAGCCGGGGAGCCGTTCCAGGCTGTGCAGAGCCAAACGCTGGCTGTCCAATGACGCCATGCTTTCCAGATGCAGTCCGGCCAAGGCTTTGTTCAGCCGAGTCACCCGGGCGCGCGCCCTCCCCTTGAGTAACAGGCTTGTGGGGAGCCGGCCGGTTTGATTGATGTGCAGCCGCTCCTTGGCTGTGGCATTGGCCAGGACTTCTTGCGCCGCGTCCGTCGACAGGCTCGGGAAAGTGCTGCGCAGTGCCTGAGTTTCACGGTCCGTCGACTTGGCGCTCTGGCTGAGTGTGTCGAACAACGCGGTTTTGTTGCCTGCAAGGTGATCGCCCAGCTGTTGTCGAAATACTGCTTCGCGCTCTGCCTCGACTCGCGCACCTTCACTCCCCAGCAAGCGAACAATTTCGCCCTCATCCAGTGCTGCAAGCACGCGTTCAGGGAGTTTCCCGGCAGACACATCCTCGCGGGAAATCCTGATGCCCGGCTTCGCCGGTAATGACGCCTTACCATAGCGGGACGAAGCTCCCGTCAGGCCTGGATTGTCGAACACGTCGATTACACGTCCATGGGGCCAACGGGGCATTGTGATCACTTGCGGCAAAACGTCGTTGTAACGGCTGTCCGGCACCGGCTGATCGATACGAATCTGTTCAATCAGTTCATTGAGCTGCCGGTCAGTCTGAAACTGCCGCAACGTATCGGACAACGCAGAGGGCAAGCTCAGGTGATCCATATGGATTTTGCGCAACGCGTCGTCGTCAACGCCGCTGATATCGGCAATTTTCTCCAGCGTCGCTGCATCGATACCTTCGGTGACCGGGCCCAGACGTCGCAGTAATGTCGCTCGATCCCACTCCAGCGGTCGCTCGAAACGATGGCGCCACGCGCCTCCTGCGTAGTGTTCAAGCACCGGGGAGTAAGCATCCGAGACTCTCGGATTTTTTAGTCGCCATTTGTTCAGCACGGGATCGAAGGTCTTTTCGTAGACGTTACCGTCAAGCCTGATATAGGTTTTGCCATCCACTTGATATTGCCCACGCTCGTTGGGCTTGAGGCCCACCGGCAAGACCCTGTCGCTCAAGTAAGGCCTCAAGCCAGGCCGCCACAACTGTTCGCTGCCAAACGGCAATTTGACTTTGACCAGGCCATCGGTGATGGGCGTCGACAGCACTTTCGGCACTTTACCGGCTACCGTACCTACCGCCGCCATGAAGGCAACGTTCACAGCCACCGACTTCAAGTAACTCCAGGCCTGATCCGTGTCGCCAATGCTCCACGCTTCAACGCCGTGATAAACATCCATGGTCAGTTGCACGGCCATCACGGCCATCATGACCTCGCCCAGGCCAGGGACGAAAAATGCTGCTGCGTTGAGTACGCTCAGCCCCCATTCGGCATACCGGGCGAGTCGTTCATACCAGGCCTCATGATCAACTTTGGCGGTCGGCACCGCCAATTGCTCGGCAGTCTCTTTCAGGCGCTTCTGATGCCGCCTGTACAGCTCGCCGAACAGTTCGGCATCAAAAAATTCTTCACTGATATCCAGAACCGGCTCGTCCCGATACACGTGTTCGTAAATGCCGTCGATGTGCCCCAGCACGGTTTGTTTGCGGTAAGGAAAATCCGGGTTCCATTTGAGCGTTTGCAGGGCGGTCTTGATCTTGCCGAGGAACTTCCCCGCATCACCGTGGGGAATCAGTCTGAGAAATGAGCGCTGATAATTGACATCGCGCAGCCTGTAGCACAGGTCATTTTCAAAGGACTTGAGCGAGGCATATTCCATGACCGGCGCCAATGGATCACCGGGAATACAGACGATGATCCGCGAGTCCTGATAACCCAGCACGTCAAACAGATTGACTCCCGGATTGCTCCAACCGAAATCGATCTTTTTACCTTTGCGCCGACGTGCACCGATGACAAACAGCTCACTGACAGGCGACCCCAACACATGCAACTGACTGCAAGTGACGCGCTCGCCGTCCAGTGTTGGCGAGGGCTCGCCATTGAGCACGGCCAGCAAAGTACGGTAGGCCGAAGGCGTGATCAGCGACTTGAGGTGAGCGATATCGGCGTGCACTCGCAGACTGGCCTTCCATGCATTGATGGTCTGGGTGCGCACGGTGGCCGCCCGGTCCCCCGCGTCAAACATCGCCGTCAGGTGTTCCTGATACTGTTTGCCGATATCCAGCTCCCGGCATAACGATGCAAAATCGGCAGGTTTTAGCGCTAGCGGCTTGATCCTGTAGCGCGTTGAAGGCCCCGTTTCCGGATAGTCCCAACCGTAAGGTCCTCCTTGAGTTTCCAGGTGGGCTGCGCGCAGTCCCCGCTCAGCAATGACGTCACCGGCATTGAATACCTGGTCTTCTTCAAAATTGCGCAATGCCAGCTGCAGGAGTGTCTGGTGCGTGATCAGAGAGCCTGCGAAAGGCTCGTAGAGCCATGTCTGCGTCACATCGACTTTGAGCCCGAACTTTTTTTGCAACGCCGCCTCAAGCAACGGTTGTGCGAATTCGGTGACGCCCTTGAGCCCGGTGAGGGTTTTTGCCAGGGTTTCGTTGCACGTTCGACTGCGCTTCTGCTGGTCTCGCACAGTGAGTCGTTGGTCACTGGTGGCCTTCTGAAACCATTGCGGCATGGCATCTTCGGCCAGCCCTCCGGGTGTTCTTGCCCGATCCAGAGCCCGGATGTTTGCCGGGGTCAAATGTCGTATGCGTTCGTGCAGCTTTTTTTTGATGAAATGGTTATGAAGGCCCTTTTCCTGGGCTTTTGGAATTCCACTCATGTGGCACTACCTGATGCTGTTGTATGAAGCATCAGTCAATCAGCGGGCCTGTCGTCCAGGGCGGTACATATTTATACCGGGGTAGCTCCCGACCGATCTTCTTTGGCGCGGGTTGTCTATGCTTGTTTTACTCAAACGGGAGACAAGGGTTTATGGACGATCCAGCCGATAACAAGCCGCCCACTTTCTGGCAGATGTTGCACAGCGTCATGGCGGCAGCGTTCGGGGTGCAGAGCGGCAAGAACCGGGCGCGGGACTTCACCCATGGCAAACCGAGTCATTTCGTGATCCTGGGGATTTTGTTCACCACGGTGTTTGCCCTGACGCTGTTCGGCATCGTCAAACTGGTGCTGCTGCTGGCAGGGATCTGAAACGGGTCAGTGCATCAGGGTTTGCAGGCTGAACGGATAGCGGTATGACGCGGGTCGTCCCTTGGCCGAAAGCTTGTGGAAATCCACCCCGTAGTCCTGCGTGCGACTCATTGCCAACAGTCGTTTGGCTTGCGAACGGTTGATCAGTTGCAACAGTGGAATCTGTCGGTCGCGACCGCCGTACTGGCTGATGTCGATCCCTTCGTCATAATCATGCAGTTCAACCAACGCCCAGCCGCCCAGGCTGAAATGCCCGCCAAGCAATACGCTCAAGCGATTGTCGAGCAGAGCCTGCAATGCCTCGGGTGAATTGTTGATGGCGCCGAACAACGCGTCCTTGCCCGGGACTCCCCCTGATTCGACATACGCCTGCATGACGCCAAACGCCATTTCGTCGTTGGCCGCCCACACCAGTGAAGTCTGCGGATAGCGCTTGAACAACAGCTTGGCTTGCTCGTAGGCGCGCTGACGGGTCCAGCCGCCATACACCAGCTGGCGCAAACGCACTTGCGGGTGTTCCGCCAGCGCCCGACGCATGCCTTTTTCCCGCAACTGCGCCGAGGGCGTCACTTTCAGCCCGGAAAAAGCCAGCAGATCAATCATTTCGCCCGGCGCTACCGGAGGATGCGAGCGGATCAGTTCCTTGAGCATCAGGTAACCGCCCTCCTCGTCATTGGGCACCAGGCTGCCGATCCAGTCGGGATACTTGTTCGGTCGGGCGCCGAGCAGTTTTATCTGATCCACCGTCAGGGCATTGTTGACCATGAATAATTTCACCCCGCTGCCTTGAGCCAGGCGCAGTACTTCGGGGGCGACCGATTGCTCGTTGACGAACACCAGATAGTCGGGGCGATCGCTGCCCTGCAGGGCTTCGCGTGCCTGCTTGATAATGTTTTCAGGAACCCGGTCGGAATACTGGATGCGCAGGTCCATGCCCAGATCAGCGGCGGCCGCCTGCATGAACTGCGAATAGCTGACCCAAAAGGCTTCCCTGGTGGTCCCCGGGTTGAGGAACAGCACTGACGCCGCTTGAGCACACGGTCCCGCGACCATGCCCAGCGCCAGCAATGCACCCCTTAGAAACTTCAACATGTGTCGTCCGAGCCCCCGGAAATTCGCCACGCATTATAGCCAGCGAACGTCCGCAAAACGGCGTTTATTGCGGTTTTTGTCCGACAATCGTCGGAACGAGGCTCGGTCGGGTCGGTTATTGATGACTTACCCAGAATACGGCGGTGCCGACCACAAGAATGATCAGGAACAGAATCGCCCAGGCATCGACTGTGCTGTCGCTTTTCCTTGCTTTGGTTGGGTTGCTCATTGCATCGCCTCTTGTCGGTTTTATCGGTGATTGCATAAGGACTCGACCACAGTTAAGACGATGATTGCCCGCACGACAAATGTGGGTTATCTAACAACCCTTCTCGTTAGGCGATTTGGTTCTTTATATATACTCAAACATCACTTTTGCGCATAACTGCAAACTGGTATCTTGCCCCGGCTCCATTAGGAGTGCGCGGCCGTGCGCGCAGAATTGCAGAGGCTCTTGGACTGCGGCAAGCAAAAAACGCAGCTGAATCCGAGCGACCCAAGCCTGAGAACAGGACTTATATGTACGTATACGACGAATACGATCAGCGGATCATCGAGGACCGCGTCAAGCAGTTCCGTGATCAGACCCGACGCTATCTGGCAGGTGAGCTGAGCGAAGAAGAATTCCGCCCCCTGCGCCTGCAAAATGGCCTTTACATCCAGCGTTTCGCACCGATGTTGCGAGTCGCGGTGCCTTACGGCCAGCTGACTTCGCGGCAAATGCGAATGATGGCCAAGATCGCCCGGGACTACGACAAGGGCTACGCCCATATCAGTACCCGGCAGAACGTGCAGTTCAACTGGCCGGCCGTGGAAGATATTCCGGACATCCTCGCTGAACTGGCCACCGTGCAGATGCACGCGATCCAGACCAGCGGCAACTGCCTGCGCAACGTCACCACCGACCAGTTCGCCGGTGTCGCCGCCGACGAACTCATCGACCCGCGCCCATGGTGCGAGATCGTCCGCCAGTGGACCACGTTCCACCCGGAATTCGCCTACCTGCCACGCAAATTCAAGATCGCCGTGAACGGTTCGACCTCCGACCGTGCCGCCATCGAAGTCCACGACATCGGCCTTGAGCCGGTGCACAACGCCGCTGGCGAACTGGGCTTCCGTGTGCTGGTCGGCGGTGGTTTGGGGCGTACCCCTGTGGTGGGCGCATTCATCAATGAATTCCTGCCATGGCAAGACCTGTTGAGCTATCTCGACGCCATCCTGCGTGTCTACAACCGCTATGGCCGTCGCGACAACAAGTACAAGGCGCGGATCAAGATCCTGGTGAAAGCGCTGACGCCTGAAGTTTTCGCGCAGAAAGTCGATGCGGAAATGGAGCACCTGCGCGGTGGCCAGACCACGCTGACCGAAGCCGAGGTACATCGCGTCGCCAAACATTTCGTCGATCCAGACTACAAGTCCCTCGACAACCAGAACGCTGCCCTGGCCGAACTCGACCAGCAACACCCGGGCTTCGCCCGCTGGCGCGCGCGCAACACCCTGGCCCACAAGAAGCCGGGTTATGTTGCCGTGACCCTGTCGTTGAAGCCGACCGGCGTAGCACCGGGCGACATCACTGACAAGCAGCTGGACGCCGTGGCCGACCTGGCCGACCGCTATAGCTTCGGTCAACTGCGCACCTCCCACGAACAGAACATCATTCTGGCCGACGTTGAACAGGACAAATTGTTCACGCTGTGGGGCGAGTTGCGCGAGAAAGGTTTCGCCACGCCGAACATCGGCCTGCTGACTGACATCATCTGCTGCCCGGGCGGCGATTTCTGCTCCCTGGCCAACGCCAAGTCGATCCCGATCGCCGAATCGATCCAGCGCCGTTTCGACGACCTGGACTACCTGTTCGATATCGGCGAACTGGACCTGAACATCTCCGGTTGCATGAACGCCTGCGGTCACCACCACGTCGGCCACATCGGCATTCTCGGGGTGGACAAGAAAGGCGAAGAGTTCTATCAGGTTTCCCTCGGCGGCAGCGCCAGTCGCGACGCCAGCCTGGGCAAGATCCTTGGCCCGTCCTTCGCTCAGGAAGACATGCCTGACGTGATCGAGAAGCTGATCGACGTGTACATCGAACAACGTACCGAAGACGAGCGCTTCATCGACACCTATCAGCGTATTGGCATCGACCTCTTCAAGGAACGCGTCTATGCAGCGAATCATTAAGAACAACGCCGTCGTCGACGAAACCTGGCACCTGCTGCCCAAGGATTTCAACATCGACGAGATCACCAACTGCGACGACTACATCGTCCCGCTGCAATTGTGGCGCGAACACAGCCGTATGCTCCTGGCCCGCGACGGCGGCCTGGGTATCTGGCTGGATGCCGATGAAGAAGCCGAGGAAATCGGAGAGGACGTCGAGAGTTTCCAGGTCATCGCCTTGAACTTCCCGGCCTTCACCGATGGCCGCAACTACTCCAACGCCCGTCTGCTGCGTGACCGCTACGGTTTCAAAGGCGAATTGCGGGCGATTGGCGACGTGCTGCGCGATCAATTGTTCTACATGCACCGCTGCGGATTCGATGCATTCGCGATCCGTGCCGATAAAGACCCGTACGAAGCCCTGGAAGGTCTCAAGGACTTCTCGGTGACCTATCAGGCCGCCACCGACGAACCGCTGCCGCTGTTCCGTCGCCGTTGACCGCTGTAGCCCTGCTCCCCATCGGGAGCAGGGCTATTGGCTACCCGCCCTTGAAATCCTTATTGCTGGATGGGAATCGGTTGCCCCAACGCCGCCCAGTCCCGGTATAACTGCGCACGGCTTTCCAATGCCGTGAACACCGCGACAGGGTTATCCAGAGCGCCCGCCGGAATCGGCGAATTGCGGGTCAAGCGCTCCAGCAGTTCATCCGATGCATCCGCATCGACCAGCAGTCGCCAGACCCGCGTCTGAAGATCCAGGTAATTGACCCGGAAATCCGCGGTGAGGGTCAGGGTATTCATCGTTCCTAAAAATCGCCCACCTCCCGGCCTGAGCGCCAGGCGCTGCCAGACCTCAAGCCGAGCGTTTCGCTGCGTTCCTTCAATCCCGTTCAACCAGGCCAGCGGATCCGAATACGCGGGGCCAGGCGCACCCAGCCACAAGTTGATGCCTGTTTGCTCCCGATGCGTGACCAACCGCCGCAAGGTGTCCTCATCATCCAGCGGGTTATTCCACAGCAGCACCCGATCCCTGGCGATGGCTTGATTCAGTACGGCCTGCGGCACTCGGCGAATGCCGTTGTTGCGCAGATCCAGGGTCGTCAGGTAGGGCTGATCCATGACCCCGATGGGGCACGTGGTAATGCGGGTGTTGTTCAAATTGAGCGAACGTAGCTTGTCCATTCCCAGTATCACCGGTGGAACGCGCAACGGGTTTTCGCTCAAGTCCAGCGATTGCAGATTGGTCAGCGAGCTCAACTGCGCTGCCGTGGTTTCCTCAAAGGTCAGTTGGGTGGCACGCAGATTCAAGGTTGTCAGATGCTGCAACTGGGCAACGGCCGGTGGCAACACAGATTCCAGTTCACCATCGAGGTTGAATAACCGCAGGTCAGTGTCTTGCAGATTGAGTGTCCGCAGGTTCGCAAAACACTCCAGAAAGCCATTGAGCGTCTCTCCTTCCGTCAACTGCAACTGCTGCAGATTCAGCCCGATGACATCATTGAAACGCACGTTGAGCGCCGGCAGCCGATGGTAGTCTTCGTGGCTCATGTCCATCACGAAACCATCGACATGATTGCCTGAATAGTGGCTATGTTCCTGCGGTGCGCGTTTTTTCCAGATGGCGATCAACTCTTCGGCCAACTCGTCACGAGTCGCCGTTTCCTGGCGCATGGTGTCCTGGATCATCTGTGCATTGCGCAAAGCAAGTTGCGCGTGGGTCAATCCTTCTGTTCCAGGATCGCCCATGTTCAGGAACGGGATATCCATTTCGTCGATATCCACTCCCACCTGATCGATCCAGGTATCGATGTCCATATGCAGTTGATGCATTTGCTGGCGTAACGTGTCGATGTGGCGTTGCGCACCACTGCCCAGAGGTAGCAGAACTGCATCGGCCTCACTGTCGGTGAATTCAGGATAGATCTCCCTGAGCTGCAACCTCATGATTTCGTGGGTCAATTGCGCGGCGTGGGGCGTATCCGGAAAACCTCCGCCTTTCAAGCCCTGTGCTTCGAAGGGCAAACCGGAGTCCATCCTGCCCAACCCCAGCATGAGCTCTGAACGGGGCAACGGTTGGTCACCGATCTTGAGTTTAAGTTGTTTGCCCGGGTCACTGGACATCAGCCCTAAAGCCGAGCGCTCATCCTCCGACAACAGCTCTGCAACCGCTGAGTAGACATCGGTGGTTGAAGCGGCTTGCGTGGACGGCAGATATCCCGCCTCCACCCTGATCAGGATCCGGCAATCCGGCGCTTCGAGCGGTCCGCTGCGATCCAGCAGGCGTCCGCCGATGGAAGCGTCGCGCACTTCGATGCGCAAACCTTTGGGCCAACCTGGCAGACGGCTCATTGAATGCAGGGCCAGGGTGTCCGACGCAGGATTGGCGATTGAGTGCAGATAAAGACCTTCATAGGCCCGGTTCAGGCGCACATGCTGCTGGTATTGACGAGCCTTGCCATCGAGTTGTCTGAACAGCCACCGGGCCTGGGAAGCGTCCGGTGCCGCCGTCAAATCAACCCCATAGCGATCGAGCATTTGTTCCACAGCCGTTCTCGGCATTTCGGGATATTGGCGCTGGAACAGCTTCACCCATTCGTATTCGGACTGCTGCAGCGCCTGATACCGCTGATAGAAAAGGTCAGCTGGCGCGGTGGATGAACGGGTTTGTGCCATGACTTCCTGATCGATGCTGAAGCGCTCAATGGTGTCCGCCAGCAACGGGGTCGGCGGCCGGCCAGACTGCATCAGGCGCAGCATGTCATTGTCGACCGCACTGACCTTGCCGATCTGTGCCAGCACCTCGTCACTGAATGTGCCCGCAGGCGCGCCGACGCCCCGCAGCAGATCCACCCGTGAGGGCATTGGCCCAGGTGGCGGTGCAGGCAATGCGGTGGGTTCGGGATGGGGTCCGGCTGCGGGTTCGCGCGGTAAGTCTTGCGACGGGATCAGCTTGCCAGCCTGAGCCTCTTCGCCAATGGCCGACGTGGCATCCGCAACCAGAGGCAACGCGTTGAGCAACCCGAAGACCGTGCGGGTCACACCCTCGGAACGCTGTTCGGCCGTTTCAGCACTTACTGCCTGATCCAGGCCATAGGCCGCATCGAGCAGCCCGGCCAGGGCCAGAAAACCCTCACCGCCCGGGACGAACAATGCCAGCGGACCGAATCGGTTGACCCATTGCACAATGGGTTCGATGACCGCGTTCAAATTATCGCGGTTGACCTGGGCGTCATCACGAATAGTATCGACGCTGGCCTGAGCGGCCTGTTTCATGCTCGATACCAGTTGCGCGAAAGGGTCGGTTCTCGGGGAAGCCAGGTCGAAGGCAATGTAATCATCGGGGTTCCAATAGCCATCGTCATTGAAGAAGCCGGCCTGCTTCGTCAACCGATGCTCCCTGGGGTATTGCGCCATGCCCTCCAGCGCGGTAAGTACACCGGCGTGAAAGGTGCCGTCGCTGCGATCCTCTTTGGCGAAGTGCGCAGCCAGCGCCTGCCTCGTTTCGGCGTCCCGCGCCTGGTCAACGACCCACCGGCGCAGCTGGGAGGTATCGGTAAACTCGTGCAAGGGTGAAGAGTTGCCCGGGACAAACATCAACACTCTGTCGCTGGACCGCTCGCGGTAACACCAGATATCCGTTGCGGTGTATCGGTAAAGCCTGAGACGGTTTGCCTGCACATTCGAAGGCATTCGCGTCACGGCTTGCAGCTGCTCGATCGTCAATGTCCCCCAGGTTTGGCCGACAGGCAAACCCGCCGCCTGCATCGCCAGCTCCAGGCCCTCTGGAGACAGGCTGTTTTCTTGCCGTTGCAGCCAGGAGGACATGACAAACGCGGCTTTGGTGGATGTTCTCAGGGCAACAGGTTCGGCAGCCGCAATCACCTCGTCGGTGGGCCACGCTTTGTCGACATAGTCCCTGTACAAATCCTTGAAAGACAGCTGCCAGACCCATTTCTTGAAATCTGCGGGCCGCACATTGATTTGGGTCTGCGGCCCGAAGGTTTGCGGCACTGTCTGCCGATAAATACCTTCATAGGTTTTGTGATTACCGCTGCCGTCCTCGGCGAATTCATCGACATGCTCAACGACGCGAACGGCCGGCCCGATATCCGGCGGCGTATACAGTCCGAAAGCCGTTTCACCGAAATGCCCGTCGCCGACGGTCTGGTAATTGCTGAGCAGCACCTGAACCAGGCTTTGCGAATTCGCGACCTGTCCCTGGTAAATGCCGTCCTGTGCAGGATGGCCGCGGTAATCGTAATCGAGGGTGACAAGCAGGGCATCCTGCGGGTCGATAGCCCATTTTTGCTTGATCAGATACTCGGCAAACTGGGTCGGGGTTTGTGGCAGCGTAGTGTCGACAGCGACCTTCAGCGCCTCGTACAGGGGTTGGAGAGGATACTCGTTCATTGCGCAGTCCGTTGCAGTGGAAGGATTTCACTCTAACCAATGTGAACGTTTTGCAATGTGGGAAGAAGCAGATAGCACTTGTAGGAGCGGGCTCGCCTTGTCCACCGTCACCCATAAATAAGTCTTGATGATGTTGATCATCAAGACCTTACTTGAACTTCGCTTCTAAAGAAGGGTTAAAACGCGACTTGCTGCAGTCCTCTTTTCTGAATGGCATATGCCAATGCAGCGACATCTTCAAATAACGTACCGTTCAAACTTCCCCAGTTTGCACCTACGATGAAAACCTTGAAGTCCGGCTTCGACGGACTGGGCTGATGGCGCCTGATAAGGGTGAACAGGATTTCACCATAGGATCGATGGACAACCTTGTGATCCTTTTTGGGCCGTAGATCGATAAGAAACATGGACTCTTCGGGCAATAGCTTTACAAAAAGAGCTAAGTCATCCGGATTACCATTGTATTGAGTGCTTATTTCCATTGTGCAACTTCCTTGCTGCTGATTAGGGAAAGCCGATTCTAATCAATGCACCTGACAAGTAAACGCCATTAATAAGCACAAAATATTTATTGGACTAGAGATTCTAATACTTAACTAACGCACTCAACTTTCCGCCCAAAATAAAACCGCAGCTAACGCTGCGGTTTTATTGAGTGCCGGTGTAGCTCATGCATTACCAGAATCGATTTTGTGTCAGGCGTCCCCACACGTTCATCAGCACACGCTCCACCGAACCACTGGCCGCCATGCCAATGCGTTCCTGCAGGCTTTTGCGTTCGGCATAGTGCAGGTGATAGAGCTCGGACTGCTTGGCACGCTCGGCCAGGTATTCGTCGCTGGTCTTGAGTTCGTCCACCAGTTGCTTGTCGAGCGCCGCGACACCCAGCCAGATTTCGCCAGTGGCGACTTCGTCGATGGCCAGTTGCGGGCGGTAGCGTGATACGAAGTTCTTGAACAGTTGGTGAGTAATGTCCAGGTCTTCCTGGAACTTCTCCCGGCCCTTCTCGGTGTTTTCGCCGAACACCGTCAAGGTGCGCTTGTATTCACCGGCCGTCAGCACTTCGAAGTCGATGTCGTGTTTTTTCAGCAGGCGATTGACGTTGGGCAATTGTGCCACCACGCCGATCGAACCGAGAATCGCGAACGGTGCGCTGATGATCTTCTCGCCTATGCACGCCATCATGTAGCCGCCGCTGGCTGCCACTTTGTCGATGCACACGGTCAATGGCACGCCGGCTTCACGGATACGCGCCAGCTGCGAAGATGCCAGTCCGTAGCTATGGACCATACCGCCACCGCTTTCCAGACGCAGCACCACTTCGTCTTTCGGGGTGGCGAGGGTCAGCAGTGCGGTGATTTCATGGCGCAGGCTTTCCGTGGCCGACGCCTTGATGTCACCGTCGAAATCCAGCACGAACACCCGTGGTTTGGCCTCGGGCTTTTTCTTCTGTTTTTTCTCGGTCTTGGCTTCGACCTTGCGCAAGGCTTTGAGCTGATCCTTGTCGAGCAAGGTTTGCTCCAGGCGTTCACGCAGCCCTTTGTAGAAATCATTGAGCTTGCTGACCTGTAACTGCCCGGCCGATTTACGTCGACCTTTGCTGCGCAAGGCCGCAAAACTGGCCAGGACCACCAGAATGGCGATCACCAGGGTCACAGTCTTGGCCAGAAAAATGGCGTACTCGGAAAAAAACTCCACAGGGACTCCTCAAACGATGCGCGACATCTACGCGCGCGGGATGCCTCCAGCATACCCATGCGCCAGCCTTGCGACCAGCCGTGAAACCTCTGGCAACACGGCTGGAACGAGCATTTCAAACAAGCGTATGTTTTTTCATTGACAGCTCACCGCCATCCTCATAACCTCGCCAAACCTTCAACGTACCGGGATGACGCGGACGTGGGCAGCATCTATTTGATTCGACATGGCCAGGCCTCCTTTGGTGCAGACGACTATGACGTCCTGTCGCCGACCGGTATCCGTCAGGCAGAAATCCTCGGCCAACACCTGGCCGAACTCGGTATCAGCTTCGATCGCTGCATTGCAGGCGACCTGCGTCGCCAGCAGCACACGGCCAACAGCGCCCTGGAGCAATTTGCCGCCGTAGGGCTGCCGGTTCCCATACTCGAAACCGATTCCGCATTTAATGAATTCGATGCCGACGCAGTGATTCGCGCGTTGTTGCCCGCCATGCTGCCGGACGAACCCGAAGCCCTGAACATTTTGCGCAACGCGGCGCAAAACCGCGGCGAATTTCAGCGCATTTTCGCCCTGATCATCGAGCGCTGGCTGGCGGGCACCTACGACACGGCGGGGCTGGAAAGCTGGCTGGGTTTTGTCGAGCGTGTACAGGCCGGCCTGCACCGGATCCTCGAACAGGCCGACAACACACAGAAAATCGCCGTGTTCACCTCCGGCGGCACCATCACTGCCCTGCTCCATCTCATTACGCAAATGCCTGCCAAACAGGCTTTTGAATTGAACTGGCAAATCGTCAACACCTCGCTCAACCATTTGAAGTTTCGTGGTCGCGAGGTGGCTCTGGCTTCCTTCAACAGTCATGCGCACCTGCAACTGCTGAAGGCCCCGGAACTCATCACGTTTCGCTGAGTCCGGACTATTGTGACCCTGGCTGTAATCACCCAGCTCTAATTACCCTGCTCTATCTATCAGAAAAAAGGATCAAACCATGACCTCCGTAGCAGATGCAGTACAAGCAATGAAAGCCAAGTTCAACCCAGCCGCTGCTGCCGGTCTGGACCTGGTCTTCGGTTTCCGCATCGACGACACCAAGAACTTCTCCCTGATCGTCAAGGACCAGACCTGTGAACTGCAGGAAGGCGAGAACCCGGACGCCCAGGTCACTCTGGTGATGGACGGCGAAACCCTGGAAGGCATCGTCAGCGGTGAAACCGACGGCATGCAAGCGTTCATGGGCGGCAAACTGCGCGCTGAAGGCGACATGATGCTGGCGATGAAACTGTCCGAGCTGTTCCCAAGCTAAGCATGTCGCTCCCGGCTTTTCGGGAGCACGCCTGGCTACAAACGAATCCCGCCCTGGTGGCGGGATTTGTCGTTTTCGGTGCCTGTAGCCTGCGCACAATTACGCTCTTACAATGCCTGCACTCTTCGCACCGGCCGCCCCATGGACATCGACCTAGCCCGCACCTTCCTGGAAATCGTCCGCCACGGCAGCCTTGCCGCAGCCGCCGAAAAACTTCACGTCACCCAGACCGCAATCACCGCCCGAGTGCAGAAACTCGAAAGCCAATTGGGCAGCACCCTGTTCGTGCGCAATCGCGCCGGCGCCCGGTTGACGCCCAATGGCGAAGCCTTCGTGGTGTACGCCAACCAGTTGGTGGAAACCTGGGCAGCGGCGCGGCGCGATCTACCATTGCCCGAGGGTTACCACGATGTGTTGCATATCGGCGGAGAGGTCAGCCTGTGCAACCCGCTGATGCTCAGTTGGGCCGCTGAACTGCGGGAAAAAATCCCCGGCCACGCCCTGCGCATGGAGATTCGTGACGGCGAAAACCTGCTGCGGCAGCTGGAACTCGGTGTGCTGGATGCGGCGCTGGTCTACCAACCCGAGTACTGGCCGCGTCTGCAAGTCGAGCAGATTCTCGAAGAAAAACTCATCCTCGTCCGCCATCCTGCGCGTCCTGACCCTTACGTGTATATCGATTGGGGTCCGGACTTCCGGCGCCAGCACGATGCGGCGTTACCGGAGAAAGCCAAGGCTGCGCTGAGCTTCAATCTTGGCCCGCTGGCCTTGCAATACATTCTGGAAAACGGCGGCAGTGGCTATTTCCGCACCCGCGTCGTGCAGAGCTATCTGGAAAGCGGCGTGCTGGAGTCCGTCGCGAAAGCCCCGGAATTCAGTTATCCCACCTACCTGGTCTACTCCCGTGATCGCGACTCGGAAACCCTGCAACAGGCTTTCGATCTACTGCGCGAAGTGATCAAGTCCGATGACGACTGGTCGCAACGCTGGAACCCGCTGACGTGAGTCCGGTTTGCACCGGATCATGGCCGTTGTGTCCTCAAGGTTCGGCGGGACAACCTGTCGAAATCGTCTAATCTGCTGGAGATAATAAAAACGACAGGTGATTGCAGTGAGGCAGACCACCGAAGCATTCCGCAGCCGCTACCGCGCCGACATCCACCCCCGCTACAACCCTTGGTTACATGGCATTTTTGTATTGTTGTTCGGCATGCTGGCCATCGCCATGTTCTGGACTAGCGTGCACCAGGTGCGCCCGCTGCAATGGCTGGCGGTGCCGTTGACCCTGCTGGCGTTCAGCTTTGGCGTTTACATCGTGCATCGGCATCTGGGGCATCACAAAAAAGCCTTCGCACGGATGTTCTATGCCCGCCATGCCGGCGACCATCACAGCTTCTTCGCCCCCGGGCACATGACTTACGACAACGCCCGCGACTGGCGGGTGATCCTGTTTCCCGCATGGCTGATCGTGTTACACACACTGGTGATCACCCTGCCCCTCTGGTGGCTGCTCAAGCAATTTGACGCCAACGTCGCCGGCCTAGTGGGCGGGTGCATGGTCCTCGGTTATCTCACCTATGAAGTGTTTCATGCCTGCGAACATTTGCCGCCGCACAATCCGCTGACACGCCTGCCGTGGATTCGTCAGATGCGTCGCCTGCATGAACTGCACCATCGCCGCGAGATGATGCAGGAGCGAAATTTCAACATTGTTTTTCCGTTGATGGATTACCTGTTCGGCACCCTTTACTGGGAACCGGAGCAGGCCTCCCCGTACCTGACGAGAACAGCCATGACCCGCATGCAGCACCAGATCGAAATTGCCGGCAACCCCATCGAGGTTCTCGCCTACGCCAGCACCGTGAGCCTCTGGCCGCAGTGGCATCCATCATCGTTGAAGATCAATGGCCAGAAAGGTTCGTTGCATGCCGGCGCCCGGTTCGAAGAAGACATCCGTGCCGGTGGCCGCGACGGGCATTTGCGTTGGGTGGTCGACGAGTATCTGCCGGGACGGCGTTGGATTGCCCGGGCTGATGGCGACAATGGACTGTCGCTGGTGGTGACTTACGAATGCGAGGCCCAAGGCGACAGCACGCGGTTTATCCGCACGCTGGAGTATCAATTCAGTGGTCTGGCGATGCGCATTGCCAATCGGTTGCTGCTCAAGCGGCGAATAGATCACGAGTCGGCGGCGTCGATGCTGGCTTTGCGCGAGATGGCACAAAAGCACCTGGCACAATCAGGAGTCGGCGCGTGAGTCGATCGATCAGGTTCCACCATTGGGTGTTGCTGCTGATCGTTGCCATTGGCGGGTTCCTGCTGCTGATGCCGACCAAGGTGCAACCGGTGGCCTGGACGCCGTCACCTGCTCCGCCCCTCACCACAGGTGTCTACGCCGACAATCAGCGCCTCAAAGGCATCGAGCGCGTGGGCGCAGTGGACATCGACGGCCCGGAAGCACTGCTGCTGGAAAATGATGCACTGATCAGCGGTTTGCATGACGGCCGCGTCATCCGCACCAGCCTGGATGGCAAGATCACCAAAATGCTCGCCGATACCGGTGGCCGACCATTGGGGCTGGCCCGCCATCCAAATGGCTTGCTGGTCATCGCTGATGCGGTCAAAGGCTTGCTGTCGCTCGATGCGCAAGGTCGACTGGTGGCGTTGACCACCGAGGCCAACGGTGTGCCCTTTGGTTTCACTGACGACGTGGTCATCGACAAACCGGGGCACTTTGCTTATTTCAGCGATGCTTCCAGCCGCTTTGGCTATGGCAAGGATGGCGAGGCAATCATCGAGCATGGTGGCGACGGTCGATTGCTGCGTTATGACTTTCAGACCGGTAAAACTTCGGTCCTGTTGGACAAACTGGAGTTCGCCAACGGCGTGACGTTGGGTCCGGAAGATGCCTACGTTCTGGTCAATGAAACGGGCGCCTATCGCATCAGCCGCTATTGGTTGACCGGACCGAACGCCGGTACCCACGAGATATTCATCGACAACCTGCCGGGCTTGCCGGACAACCTGTCATTCAATGGCCACGATCGCTTCTGGGTGGCGCTGTATGCACCGCGCAACGCTCTGCTCGATGCCACCGCACCTCACCCGTATCTGCGCAAGATGATCGTGCGAGCCATGACGATACTGCCCAAACCCGTGGAAAAACGTGGTTTTGTGCTGGGTCTGGATCTGCAAGGCAAGGTCATCGCCAACCTGCAGGACGGCAGCAGCGGCAACTACTCCCCGATTACCACAGTGCGCGAGTATGGAGACTGGTTGTATTTCGGTTCGCTGAAGGCCAGGAACATGGCGCGTTTGCCCTTGAGCAGCGCACTGCAATAACGCCGGAACAATGCGGGAGCGAGCAACCTCGCTCCTGCAACTCTTAAATCGTGATCAGGTCCGCGACTGCAGCTGTCTGACGATTTTGTCCTTGACCTCCAGGCGCTTGGCCTTGAGCTTCGTCACCGCATCATCGCTGGATTTGGCTTGCTCGGCCTTCACCACCTCGGCGTCTGCCAGGGAATACTTGTTGATCAGTGAATCCAGTAACGGATCCTTGGTGCGTTTCTGCTGGATTTCTTCCTTTGTGCAACTCAGATCCTGAAAAAGGTCGTGTGGCACCGGCATGGAACACCTCCGTTTGTTAATCGGCAGCGAACGCGACTGATTGCGCTCGCCAACTATCAGAATGGCCTCGGTTGGACGGTTCTGTCGACCACCTGTCAGACCAGCGGCGTCCGTTCGTCGTCCTGTCGCAAATGCGATAAAACCTTTGCCGGTAAATCCGCCTCCACAGCTTAACGATCACTGCGGATCGCCCATCAAACCTGACCTTGAAACCTGACCTTGAAACCAAGCGGAGAAAACCAATGGACGGATTCAAAATGCGCCACCTCGCCTTGGTCGTAGCCCTGAGCACCAGCATGGGCGCGGCATTCGCTGCCACTTCCAATGATTTCGTCGACAAAGCCGCAGCGGGTGGTATTGCCGAAATCGAAACCAGCCGGCTGGCGCTGGAAAAAAGCCAATCGGCGGACGTCAAGGCATTCGCCAACATGATGATCACCGATCATGGCAAGGCCAATGACGAACTGGCGGCCATCGCGAAGAAAAACGACATTGAAGTGCCAGACGAAACCACCTTGGTAAAGCAGGCCAAGGAAAAAATCCTCGACATGCGCGATGAATCGTTCGATGCGGCCTACGCAAACAATCAGGTCAAAGCCCACGAAGAAACCATCGAACTATTCAAGAAAGAAGCAAATACGGTAACGGATGACAAAACCAAAGGCGCCGTCGAACTCAAAGGCTTCGCCCAGAAAATGTTGCCGGGACTGCAAAAACACCTGGATATGGCGAAGAAACTGCAAGCTGCGCATGCCAAGTAAATGATCGCAGCGCAAAAAAGAAAGCCGCACGTTAGATGCGGCTTTCTTTATTTGCGGATTTCAGCCGCCATCGGTGTCGATATCGGCATCGGTGTCATCGCTGGGTTTTGGGCGGTCCGGGTTGGGTTTGAAGCCCGGGCTGAACTCATTGTCGTTATCGGTATGGCGGTTTTTCTGGTCAACCGCGTCATCGCCGCTTTGCGGCTGCGGGGTGTTTTCCACGGGTTCGCCAAGGTTGTCGCTTTGCGGTCGATCCTTTTGCGGCGTTATCGATTGGTCTTTCATGGTTACGTCCTCGTCACTGCATCCGCGCGGCCTGACTCAATAGCCGAGCCTTGAAGTTTCGAAGTCGGCTGAGCTTCAGGGTTCCTTCGGAGCACTGATTCTCCGTGAAAAACTACCGAAACGGCCTTCGCCGACTAAAGTCCATGTGCCGAAATGAAAAAAAGCCTTGGAAAACCAACAACTATTTCATCCGGCAAAGGTCATTCAACTGCGCCGGTCATTTTTTGGGGAGTCGGCGCTTAAACTCAAGGAGTAAAGTCTCATGGCGGCACTGCAATCCACCACGCTCGATGCAATGAAAAAGAACTCGGCACAATTGCTTGCCCAATGGACAAACGACCTCGAAACCAGTGGTGCCACACGCAATATCAAAGTCCAGGACCTGCAGCAGCAAACGTCGCAGTTCCTCGAGCTGATCATCTCGGGCCTGCAGAGTGGCAACACCCAGAATATCGCCGCCCCGGGCTGGGACGACATTCGCCAGTTTCTCGAAAAACTCTCCCATAGCCGTGCCCTGCTGGGCCACGACTCTCAGCAGACCGCCAGTTTCATCTTCGCCTTGAAAGGGCCGTTGTTTGCCCTGCTGCAAAATCACTATCAGGACAGTCCGGCGCTATTGGCCGAACAGCTTCTGGAAGTCTCCGAACTGCTCGACGCCCTGGGCCTGCACACTATCCGCACCTTCCAGAAATCCCGCGAGGCGGTGATCAAGCGTCAGCAGGAAGAACTGCTGGAACTGTCGACGCCGGTGGTCAAACTCTGGGATGGCGTATTGGCGCTGCCGATGATCGGCACCCTGGATTCGCAACGCACTCAGGTGGTCATGGAATCGCTGTTGCAGCGAATCGTCGACACCGGTTCGGAAATTGCCATTATCGACATCACGGGTGTGCCCACCGTCGATACGCTGGTGGCGCAACACCTGCTCAAAACTGTCACGGCGATTCGCCTGATGGGCGCCGATTGCATCATCAGTGGTGTGCGTCCGCAGATTGCCCAGACCATCGTGCACCTGGGCCTGGACCTGCAAGGCGTGGTGACCAAAGCCAATCTGGCCGATGCCCTGAAACTGGCACTGACCCGGTTGGGAATGACCATCAGCAAGGCGGTGTGAGCTTATGGAGCGCATCCCGATATTACAGATGGGCGACTTCTTGCTGGTGACCATTCAGGTCGACATGCACGACCAGTTGGCGCTGACGCTTCAGGACGACTTGTCCGAGCGGATCAGCCGCACTTCCGCCCGGGGCGTACTGATCGACATCTCCGCCCTGGACATGGTCGATTCCTTTATCGGCCGGATGATCGGGACGATTTCCGGTCTCTCGAAAATCATGGATGCCCAGACCGTGCTGGTCGGCATGCAACCGGCGGTGGCGATCACCCTGGTGGAACTGGGCCTGACCTTGCCCGGCGTCAGCACCGCGCTGAATGTCGAACGCGGGATGAAACTGCTTCAGGAACGAGTACGTGAACAATGATCGTACGCAGCAGCGGCACTCATCCGATTCACATCGAGCAGGACGTGGTCCTGGCTCGGCAACTGACACGCAAGCTGGCCCAGGAATGCGGCATGCGCCTTATCGACCTGACCAAACTGGTGACCGCTGTCAGCGAACTGGCGCGTAACACCATGGTGTACGGCGGAGGCGGCGACATGGACTGGCAGATCCTCGACGACCAGGCCCGTTGCGGCCTGCGCCTGGTTTTTCGCGATGAAGGCCCCGGCATTCCCGACATCAAGCTGGCAATGACCGATGGCTGGACCTCCGGCAGTGGTCTTGGACTGGGCCTGACCGGCGCCAAGCGGCTGGTCAACGAGTTCGAACTCGACACCGCGCCTGGTCAGGGCACTCGCGTGACGATCACGCGATGGACTTGAATATTGGCGGATCGATGACCCAGGTGCTGGTGATCGAAGACAGCAGTCAGATCGGGCACGCACGGCGCACCGCCCAACAACTCGCCGAAAAACATGACTTCGACAGTACCGATGCAGGTCGTGTAGCACTGGTGGCGACCGAGCTTGCCAGCAACATTCTCAAACATGCCACCCATGGCGAACTGCACCTGCGGGTATTACCCCGCGGGAAGAGTACCGGCATTGAAATGATCGCAATAGACCGCGCCAGAGGCTTTGACCTGCAAGCGTGCCTGGCCGATGGTTTCTCCACCGGCGGCACTCAGGGCATCGGGCTGGGCGCCGTTTCGCGTCAGACAGAAGTCTTCGACGTGTATGCAGACTCACGCGGCACCGTGCTGCTGACGCGCTTGTATCCACGCCAGGACAAGACGGCTGATCGCCGCGTCGGCATCAGCCAGCACTCGTTGCACAACGATCCGGCCTGCGGCGATGTCTGGCACCTGGCCTTCGACGGGCCACGCATCAGCGCGCTGGTGATCGATGGCCTGGGCCATGGCGAAGAAGCCGAACGAGCCGCCCGCGCCGGCGAAAAAACCTTCGCACTGGCGCCATTTGCTTCGCCGGTACTGGCGCTGCAAGAAATGCATCTGGCCATGGTCGGTACTCGCGGCGGTGCAATGGCCATTGCGCAGTTCGATGCTGGCAACGATGCGTTGAAATTCGTCGGCATCGGCAATATCGGCGCCTGCCTGATTGCAGCGGACAAGTCTCGCGGACTGGCCTCTCATCCCGGCATCGTCGGCGGCCAGTATCGAAAGGCACAAGCCTTTGACTATGCTCAGGTCAACGGACAGTTGCTGATCATGTACAGCGACGGCCTGCAGTCGCGCTGGAACCTGCAGGATTACCCCGGCCTGGTGCATCGCCATCCCGCCGTGATTGCCGCGATTTTGCACCGCGACTTCTGCCGTGGACGGGACGACGTCACGGTATTGGTCATTGCTCTGGAGGCCGCTCATGCCTGACGCACCTGCGACTCAGATTGACGAACAAGCAGCACTGATCGCCCAGTTGCAGGGGGAAGCCGATGCCCTGCGCGCCGAACTCGATGAAACCAACCAGGGTGTATTGGCGCTGTACGCGGAACTCGACACCCAGGCCGAACAATTACGCCAGGCCTCGGACTTGAAAAGTCGCTTTCTGTCGTACATGAGCCATGAGTTTCGCACCCCATTGGGCTCGATCCTGAGCATCGCCAGTCTGTTGACCGATGAGCTTGATGGCCCTTTGAGCGCCGAGCAACACAAGCAAGTGGCATTCGTCAGCAATTCTGCGCGCGAGCTGAGCGATATGGTCGACGACCTGCTGGATCTAGCGAAGATAGAAGCCGGGCGCATCACCATATCGCCGGCCTGGTTCGATATGTTCGACCTGTTCGCCGCGCTGCGCGGCATGTTTCGACCGATTGTCGACGCGACCGCCGTGGACCTGATATTCGAAGAACCGGTGGGACTGCCGCGCCTGTACACCGATGACAAGAAACTCGCGCAGATCCTGCGCAATTTCATCGCCAACTCGCTGAAATTCACCACCCATGGCGAAGTCCGGGTCTCGGCACGCCTTGAAAACAGCTCCCACGTGCGTTTTGCCGTCAGCGACACCGGAATAGGTATCGCTCCGGAGCTACATGGCGCATTGTTCGAAGACTTTTCCCAGGTCGATTCACCGCTGCAAAAGCGCCTGCGCGGAACCGGGCTCGGGCTGTCCCTGTGCAAACGCTTCGCCGGTTTGCTGGGCGGCGAAGTCGGCGTCCAGAGTACGCCAGGCACGGGCTCGACCTTTTACGTGATCATCCCGCTGGCGATCGCCACGGAGTACACCGATGAAACGTGACCTTCGCTTATTGATTGTCGACGACAATGTCGCCACCCGCTACGCCCTGCGTCGACGCCTTGAGCGCCATGGCTATGAAGTGCTCGAAGCCGGCACCGGCAACGAGGGCCTGGAGTTGATCGACAGCGTCAACTTCGATGCATTGATTCTCGACGTCAATCTGCCGGACATGAGCGGGTTCGACATCGTGCGCAAACTGCGCTCCGATCCCGCGACCGCCCTGCTTCCGGTGATCCACGTATCAGCCGCCTCGATCCAGACCGGGGACATCATCACCGGCCTCGACGCGGGCGCCGATGCCTACCTGATCCATCCAGTAGACCCGGACGTGCTGCTGGCGACGCTGCGCACCTTGTTGCGGGTGCGCGAAACCGAGAATGCGCTACGCGAAAGCGAGGCGCGTTTTCGCGAGATCTTCGTCAACGTGTCGGCGCCTATCGCGGTGCTGGATGCCGGGCTGAAGATCCATGAGTGCAACCATGCCTTCGCCCAACTGACCGTGGACAACCTCGCGTCCGATACACTTCACGAGTGTTTCGCCGACGATCAGGCCTCGATCATCAACGAACTGCGTTTGCGGCTGTCATACGGCGAACGCTGGAAAGGCACCCTGAACATGCGCGTGCAGGGCCAGATCCGTGAAACCGAGTGGCAGATTTCGCCGTATCGCACGCCGCAACTGAGCCTGGTGTTTGTCGAGGATGTCACCGAGCACCGCCATCGCGAGCGCTCACATCTGGCACGACTGGACGACGCCACCACCCAGTTGGCCAAGGAAGTGGCGGAACGCGTGCGCACCGAGGCGCAGTTGTTGCAGGTGCAAAAAATGGATGCGCTGGGCAAATTGACCGGCGGTATTGCCCACGACTTCAACAACTTGCTCACCGGCATCATCACCAGTCTGGAACTGATCCAGAAGCGTGTGGCCGATTCACGCACCGACAAGGTCCAGTTCTACACCGAAGCGGCGTTGAACTCGGCGATGAGTGCAGCTTCCCTGACCCATCGCCTGCTGGCATTTGCCCGGCAGCAACCGCTCGATACAAGGCCAGTGGACATCAACGAGCACATCCGCTCCCTTGAGGAACTGCTGGTGCGCACCATCGGCGAACGCATTGCCCTGAAGCTTGAGCTGACGAGCAAAGCGGCGATTGCCCTGGTCGACCCGATCCAGCTGGAAAGTGCCGTCCTCAATCTGGTGATCAACGCGCGCGACGCTCTGCCACAGGGTGGCAACATTTGGGTCAATACGTATGCCGCGTATTCCCACGGAGATCCCAACCTCGCCGATGGCGCTTATGTCGCCTTGTCCGTGCGTGACGACGGCACCGGTATTGACCACAGCGTGATCGACAAGGTGTTCGATCCGTTCTTCACCACCAAACCGCTGGGCCAGGGGACCGGGCTCGGATTGTCGACCATCTACGGTTTCGCCAGGCAATCCGGTGGCGATGCACACATTCGCAGCGTGGCCCGGCGCGGCACCGAAGTGACCATCATGCTGCCGGCCAGCTCCGACCCTACCTCCAATGAAATCCTGCCCACTACCGTCGACCCGCAAGGGGCGGGCGAACACATATTGATCGTCGAAGACACTCCGTCGGTGCGCATGTTCGTCGCCGAGGTTTTGGTGGACGCCGGTTATCGCTGCACGCAGGTCGCCGAGATCGAGGAAGCCCTGGAGCGCTTGCAGAATGATCAATCCATTGACTTGTTGCTCACCGACGTCGGCCTGCCACGCATGACCGGTCGGGAGTTGGCCGATGTTGCCCGTGGATGGCGCAGTACCTTGCCGATCCTGTTCATGACCGGCTACGCCGAAACCGCAATCAACCGCCAGGTGTTCCTCGGTGACGGCATGGACATGCTGATCAAGCCGTTCCAGATCAAGGAACTGCTGGACAAGGTGCGGCGTACGATCGACGGCACCTGATACGCCTCAATTTAGGAGACCACGGATCTCCTGTAGGAGCCGGCTTGCTGGCGATGGACTCGAGAACAGCGCGGGGAATCAGGCTTGCCGCGTAATCGTTGACGACCATCGCCAGCAAGCCGGCTCCTACAGGGGTAGAGCTCGGGCCAAAAACGGCGCTGTCCGGCTCTTTTTGTTCTTCGCGACTTTCTGCGGCGTCCCTGCCACGACAATCTTGCCGCCCTGATCTCCGGCTCCCGGTCCGATATCGATCACCCAGTCACTCTGCGCGACCACACGCATTTCATGTTCGACAACGATCACCGTATGCCCGGCCGTCACCAGGTTGTTCAACTGTTCCAGCAGGCGATCGACGTCCCGCGGGTGCAGGCCGGTGGTCGGTTCATCGAGCACGTACAGCGTCGCCCCGCGTTGATTGCGCTGCAACTCTGTGGCCAGTTTGATCCGCTGCGCTTCGCCGCCTGACAGTTCGGTGGCCGGTTGGCCGAGACGCAGATAACCGAGGCCGATGTCGCGCAGCACTTCCAGTGAGCGTCGAATTGCAGCTTGCTCGGCGAATACTTCCACCGCCTCGTCCACGGTCAATTGCAGCACCTGGGCAATATTGCGGCCCTGCCAACCGATCGCCAGCGTTTGCGGGTTGTAGCGCGCACCGTGGCACGTCGGGCAAGGCGCATAGACGCTGGGCATGAACAGCAACTCAACGCTGACAAAACCTTCGCCTTCACAGGTTGGGCAACGGCCCTTGGCGACGTTGAACGAAAACTGCCCGGCGTCGTAACCCGCCGCCTGAGCCTCAGGTGTGGCGGCAAAGAGCTTGCGCACGTTGTCGAACAGCCCGGTGTAGGTCGCAAGGTTGGAGCGTGGTGTGCGGCCAATGGGTTTCTGATCGACTTGCACCAGTCGCTTGATCGAATCCAGGCCTGCGCTGACCTGCCCGCCACTGACTTGCGGCGCGTCGTCTTCCAGGCTCAGTTCTTGCGGATCATGGTCGACCGTTGGGCGTCCCAGGTGCGCGCCGACCAGTTCCAGCAGCGCCTGGCTGACCAGACTGGATTTGCCAGACCCTGAGACACCGGTGACCGCGGTGAAGCAACCCAATGGAAACTCAACACTGAGGTCGTTGAGGTTATTGCGCGTGATGCCCTCCAGGCGCAGCCAGTCGCTGGGCTTGCGGCTGGCTTGCGATTGGCGGGTTTTGTCGGCGAACAGATACGCACGGGTTTGCGAGTCAGCAACGTCGGCCAAGCCGGCCGGCGCGCCGCTGTACAGCACGCGACCGCCAAGCTCACCCGCGGCCGGGCCGACGTCGATCAACCAGTCGGCGCGACGCATGGTTTCCAGATCGTGCTCGACCACAAATAACGTATTGCCCGCCGCTTTCAAGCGTTGCAGCGCCTCGAACAGCGCCTCGCCATCCGCTGGATGCAGGCCCGCAGAGGGCTCATCCAGCACGTAGATCACGCCGAACAGTTGTGAGCCCAGTTGCGTCGCCAGGCGCAGACGCTGCAATTCACCCGAAGACAGCGTCGGCGTACTGCGCTCCAGCGCCAGATAACCAAGCCCCAGATCGGTCAGGGTGCTGACCCGTTCCAGCAGATCCTGGGCGATCCTTTGTGCAGCCAGGCGTTTCTCCACCGACAGGTTTGGCGTGTGGCGCACATCCGGGGCGTTGGCATGACCGCTGGCCCCGTGGGCCACGCGTTGTTCCCGGGCCTGGCGGGTCTGGTCGTGAGTCAGCACTTCCCCTGCCTCCTCGCCTTCTTCCAGGTAGTGTTGGGCCGCCACGGGCTTGAGCACTTCAGCGACTTGCAACAAGGGCATCTGCGACAGTTCGCCGATGTCGTAGCCGGCGAAGGTCACCGACAACGCCTCGCGCTTAAGGCGTTTGCCTTCACACAAAGGGCAAGGGCTGCCGAGCATGAATTGCGAAACACGCTTCTTCATCAGCGCACTTTGCGAGTGGGTAAACGTGTGCAGGATGTAGCGCCGCGCGCCGGTGAAGGTGCCCTGGTAACTCGGCTCCATTTTGCGCTTGAGGGCGACCCGGGTTTCTTCCGGCGTAAGCCCGGCATACACCGGCACCGTAGGCGTTTCTTCAGTGAAGAGAATCCAGTCGCGCTGTTTTTTCGGCAGCTTGCGCCAGGGAATATCGACGTCATAGCCCATGGTCACCAGAATGTCCCGCAGGTTCTGGCCCTGCCATGCCAACGGCCAGGACGCCACGGCACGCTGGCGGATGGTCAGGTTCGGGTCCGGCACCATCAGCGCTTCGGTGACTTCATAGACCCGGCCCAGCCCATGGCACTCAGGGCAGGCGCCTTGCGGTGTATTCGGGGAAAAGTCTTCGGCATACAGCATCGGTTGCCCCGCCGGGTAGCTGCCGGCACGGGAATACAACATGCGGATCAGGCTCGACAGTGTCGTTACGCTGCCCACAGAAGAACGTGTACTCGGCGTGCCCCGTTGCTGCTGCAAGGCGACGGCGGGCGGCAAGCCTTCGATAGAGTCCACGTCGGGCACGCCGACCTGATCGATCAACCGCCGCGCATAAGGCGCCACCGATTCGAAATAGCGCCGTTGCGCTTCCGCATACAGTGTCGAAAACGCCAGAGATGACTTGCCCGACCCGGATACCCCGGTGAACACGACCAAGGCATCGCGCGGGATATCGACGTCGACGTTCTTGAGATTGTGTTCCCGGGCGCCGCGCACCCTGACCATGCCGGAGGTTGGGTTGGAGGTGCGCGTTGAAGTCATCGGGTAGCCTTGAAAAGTAAGGTCGCGAAAAAATCCGGTGTCAGCCGTTGAGGACCGTGCGAATCATCCGGGTCAGCGCATCCGGGCTGTAGGGTTTGCTCAGCAGATGGGTATCGGGGCTGAGCTGGTGATTACGCGAGATGATGTCACGGGTATGCCCTGAGGTGAACAGCACCGCCACCGGAGGATTTTGCACCTTGGCCCAGGCGGCCAGGTCCGAGCTCTTGATCAGGCCAGGCATGACCACATCAGTGAAAATCAGGTCAACCGATACCCCTTCCAACAGCATTTGCATGGCGACATCGGCGTTCGCGGCGGTCAGCACCTCATAGCCCTCCTCTCGCAGCAACTCCACCGACGAAGCACGCACCGCGTCGTTGTCTTCCACCACCAGCACCCGCTCGTGTCCGCCACGCTGCTGCACGTCCGGCGTGCTGCTTTCGCTGTCCATCGGACGCAGGCTGCGCGGAAAATAAAGGGCCACCCGCGTGCCCTGGCCGACGACGCTGGACATCTCGATATGGCCGCCACTCTGCTTGACGAAACCGAACACCATGCTCAGCCCCAACCCCGTTCCCTGTCCGTCGGGCTTGGTGGTGAAAAACGGTTCAAATGCCTGGGCGAGCACCTGCGGCGCCATGCCGCCCCCGGTGTCGGCCACGCTGACTTGTACATAGTCACCGGGCACGATGCCTTTGCCGGTACAGAACTCATGGTCCAGGCGAATGTTGTCGGCGCTCAACTCGATCGTCCCCTCGCCTTTCATTGCGTCGCGGGCATTGATCACCAGGTTGAGAATGGCGTTTTCCAACTGATTGCGGTCGACAAAAACCCGCCAGGGCTCAGCGGGCGCGGTCATATGCACCAGGATGGTTTCGCCCAACGCACGCTGCAACAATTCGCCGAGGCCGTCAAAAATCTGCTGCGGCGTACAAATCGCCGGGGAAAGCGGTTGACGACGGGCGAAGGCCAACAGCTGCGAAGACAATTTTGCACCGCGCTCGACAGCGGCAAGCGAGGAATTGACCCGACGTTGCACGTTGACGTTGTCCGGTTCGTGGCGCGCCAGTAAATGCAGGTTGCCGGCGATCACCTGCAACAGGTTATTGAAGTCGTGGGCCACGCCACCGGTGAGACCGCCAATGGCTTCGAGCTTCTGCGACTGGCGCAACTGCTCCTCCGCCACCAGCCGCGCTTCGACTTCATAGGCCACGCGCTGCTCCAGATCCCGGGTGAACTTGAGCAAGGATTCTTCGGCGATCTTGCGTTCGTGAATGTCGATCAGCACACCGGGAAAACGCAAGGGCTGATCCTGTTCATCGAACTCGCAACAACCGCTGGCCAACACCCACAGGAAACTGCCGTCAGGACGCAACACCCGGTATTCGGCGTTGAAAGGCGAGCCGGTCTGCATCGATTGTTTGACTTGTTCCTGAACCCAGGCGAGATCGTCGGGATGGATGCGCGCTTCGGCAATTTCCTGCGGCAGGTTGTCCAGGCTCTGCCCGGCAGGATAGGAAAAGGTGCGGGCAAAGCGATCATCGCCACTCAACACGTTGGACTTGATGTCCCAGACAAATGAGCCGAGCAAGGCTCCGGCATTGAGTGCCAGACGTACCCGTTCGTTGTCGGCGCGATAGGCATTTTCCGCGGCTTGGCGCAGACGCTCGGAAATCACCAACTCGGTGGTTTCCACCACCATGGCCATGACCCCGCCGGGGTAACCGTCATCGTTGGCGACCGGGCTGTAATAGAGATCCAGCCAGACGTCTTCCGGCACACCGTCGCGCAGCAATACCAGTTCCTTGTTGCGATAGGACAAGGTGCCGCCCGCCAGGCAGGTATCGACCACGTGCCGATTGAATTCGGCAACTTCCGGCCAGCCCAGCTCAACCGGTGACCCCAACAGATACGGATGACGCCCGCCGGCAAACTGCGAATAGGCGTCGTTGTAGATCATGTAGCCTGGCCGGCCCCAGAGCATCACCATCGGCAACGGCGAAGCAAGCATCAACTGCACCGTGCCGCTCAGGCTTTTGGACCAGTTTTCGATCGCGCCCAACTCGGTCCCGCTCCAGTCGAACGTACGAATGCGCTCGGCCATTTCGCCGTTCCAGCCAGAACACCCATGGCTATCTTCTAGAAATTGCATAGGCTGACTCTACGCCCCGGTTACTGCACCCGATTGTTTCGAGCATCGTGCGCGCCATTCGTTTCATAGAGGTATAGCTGATTCTCACGGGCCAACCTCCGGCCCGCAAACGCCTCAATCCCTGTAGGAGCCAGCCTGCTGGCGAAAAATCTCAAGACACTGCGATCAATCAGTCAGGGAACGTTATCGTTGACGTCCATCGCGAGCAGGCTCGCTCCTGCATCGATCTGCGTTGAATTCAAACCTCTATTAAATGCTTGAGCGGGTTGTAGCTGCTCTTCAAGGTCGCGGCCACGTCGAGGATCGCTTTCTCGATGCCATTCAAATGCATGCAGGTCAGTTCGATAGCGGCGCTCTGGTTGCCGGCTTCGATGTATTCGATCAGTCGCAGATGTTCATCGTCGCGGCAGGCTTCATGACTGTCGTCGTCCAGCGCTGCGGCGTACAGAGAAGCGCGGGATATCAGCTTCTGGAACCAATCGAGCAGCACCGGGTTGTTCAGGCTGCGAGCCAGTTTGATGTGGAACTCGCCGAGCAGATGAATCAGCCGTTCGTGATCGCCGCTCAGGTGCGCTTCATCTTCCAGCAACAAGTGATCGCGCAGGTCCTGTGTCACCGCTGTATCGCGCCGCCGACACAGTTCACTGACGATGCCGATTTCGATCAAGCGCCGGGTCTCGAACAGCGAACGGATCTCTTCGTCACTGGGCAGCGACACCGATGCACCTTTATTGGGTTCGGTGGTGACCAATCCGTCAGCCTCCAATTGCTTGAGCGCGGCTCGGACTGACGTACGGCTGACATTAAAAAGCTCGGCCAAGGAAGCCTCGCCGAGTTTCATTCCCGGACGCAACGAACGCTTGCTGATCGCTTCGTAAACCCCTTGGTAGACGCGGTCGACCGTGGTTTCCAGTTTCTTTTCAGTCATTCATCAACTCCTAGCGCCCTGTGCAAACAGCCCTGGCGAAATAACCAGCCATTGAAAAAGGGGCTTGCACCGGCAGGTTAATCCGGGTATTTCTAAATTGCATCCAGATTTTGCATACAATAATTAGAGGAATGCACCATTATGGGTCATCCAGTTGCAATTGAAGTGCGAAACGTCTCCAAACGCTATTCCGACGATCCCGGTCTGGCTCCAGCCCTGGACAACGTCTCGGTCGATATCGCCGACAACGAATTCTTTACCCTGCTTGGCCCTTCTGGCTGCGGCAAAACCACCTTGCTGCGCACCATTGCCGGTTTCGAGCACGTCAGCGACGGTGAAATCCGCCTGGCCGGCGAACCGGTGAATGACCTGCCGCCGTTCAAGCGTCGGGTCAACACGGTATTCCAGAGCTACGCGCTGTTTCCACACATGAGTGTTGCGCAGAATATCGCCTTCGGCCTGGAGATGCAGGGCCTTGATCGCAAACTGATCCCGCAACGCGTCGATGAGATGCTGGCGCTGGTGCAAATGCAGCACCTGGCCAAACGCAAACCGGCCGAACTGTCCGGCGGCCAGCAGCAACGGGTGGCTCTGGCCCGCGCTCTGGCGCCAAAACCCAAAGTGCTGTTGCTGGATGAACCGCTGTCGGCGCTGGATCTCAAACTGCGCAAGGAAATGCAGGTCGAACTCAAGCGCGTGCAAAAAGAAGCCGGGATCACCTTCATTTTCGTCACCCACGATCAGGAAGAAGCACTGACCCTGTCCGATCGCATTGCGGTGATGTCGGCCGGGAAGATCTTGCAGATCGGCACACCGAATGACATCTACGAGCGTCCGCAGCACCAGTTCGTCGCGCAATTCATCGGCGACATCAACTTCCTTCCCGGCCACCTCAAGCGTGGCCAGCAAAATGAAAAACTCTTCGTGCCCAACGGCATGCCGGTTGAGATCCCCTGCCCGGCCCAAGGCTTCGACGGCTCCAGGGTGCAACTGGCGTTTCGCCCCGAGCGCTCGCAACTGGTCGATCCGGCGCAACCGCATCACCTGCGCGGCGTGATCGAGGCCGTGTTGTATGTCGGCACTGCAACCCTCTATCAGTGCCGCCTGAACAATGACATTAAAGTCATGCTGCGCGAGAACAACGAAGGCCTGAACCATGGCCGAGTGGTCGGCGATCGCGTCGCGGTCAACCTGCCGCCCCACGCCTGTCTGTTGATGGAGGCCTGAGATGAGCGTCAGCAGTACTTCTCCCGCCCTCAACCGTGCGTTATTGCTCAGCCCGGTGGTCCTGACCCTGCTGGCGCTGATCGCCATCCCGCTGGGCATCATGGGTTACATCAGCCTGTTGCCGCGCAACGTCTACGGTGGCGTTGACTGGCAGGCCGACTGGCAATTGCAAAGTTACGTGCAGCTGTTTTTCCAGGAGGGTTTCGATGGCGAACTGGAGCTGAACTGGGTCTATGCCCAGGCGCTGATCCGTTCGGTGTTCCAGGCCGGTGGCACCACCATCCTGTGTTTCCTGTTCGGCTTTCCGGTGGCGTTGTGGATGTCGAGCCTGACCCCGCGTCGACGCAACCTGATGGTGTTGCTGATCACCATCCCGTTCTGGACCAACCTGCTGATCCGCAACTACGCCTGGCTGATCATCCTGCGCGAACACGGCTGGGTCGCCCAAGGCCTCAACGCGCTGTTGCCCCAGGCCGGTGGCATCACCCTGCTCTACAACGACTTCGCGGTCAGCGTCGGGCTGGTCTACAGCTTCCTGCCGTTCATGATTCTGCCGATCTACTCGACTCTGGAAAAACTCGACTGGCGCCTGGTGGAAGCCGCTTACGACCTTGGCGCCAATCGCTGGCACGCGTTGCGGCGGATCATCTTGCCACTGTCGATGCCGGGCGTGATAGCCGGCTCCCTGCTGGTGTTCGTGCCGAGCCTGGGCGCATTTATCACCCCAGCGATTCTCGGCGGTGGCAAGACCTTGATGATCGGCAACCTGATCCAGCAGCAATTCGGCACCGCGCGCAATTGGCCGCTGGGCAGTTCGCTGTCGTTCCTGTTGCTGGGAATTCTGCTGCTGTCGCTGGTGCTCTACGCCTTGTATAGCCGCAGCGCCGCCAAAACCCTTCGTCGGGGAGCTACCGCATGATTGCCTTGCACCTGAAAAAACTGCCGCTGACCCGCGAAGTCAGCCTGTTGATCCTGGCCTACCTGTACCTGCCGATTTTCGTGTTGATCGCCTACAGCTTCAACGCCAATCGCTCGGCCACGGTCTGGACCGAATTTTCCTTCGCCTGGTACGGGCGCATCCTGGCCAACCCGTCGATCCAGACGGCGGCGCTGAACTCGATCATCGTCGCCAGCATCGCCACGGTCTGCGCCACCGCGATTGCGCTGCTCGCGGCACTGGCGACTTACCGGCCGTTCTACGGACAGAAAATGGTCGAGGGCGGGATCAACCTGCCGTTGATCCTGCCGGAGATCGTCACCGCGGTCGCCACGCTGCTGCTGTTCATGGCCCTGGGGATCAAGCTCGGTTTGCTGACGGTGATCGTCGCGCACATCGGCTTCTGCATTCCCTTCGCCTATTTACCGATCCGCGCACGCCTGAATGACCTGGACAAGAGTCTGCTGGAAGCGGCCAACGACCTCTACGCCAACCCATGGCAGGTCTTTCGCCGGGTCACGTTGCCGCTGTTGTGGCCGGCGGTGTTGTCCGGAGCGGTGCTGGCGTTCGTGGTCAGCCTTGACGATTTCATCATGACCTTCTTCGTCGCAGGCCCCGGATCGACGACGCTGCCGGTGTACATCTTCTCGGCGATCAAGTCCGGGGTAACGCCGGAGATCAATGCGATCTCGACCCTGATGCTGGTGATTTCCATCGTGCTGGTGGTTCTGGCTTTCTGGCTGGGACAGCGCGGCAAACAACAATGAGCCTGGAGCCTTCTGATATGAACAAGAAAGTCAAAAGCATGCGTTTCGCCGTTGCCGGTCTGGCCTTGAGTTGCTTCACTGCTTTCAGCGTCCAGGCTGCCGAGCCCAAGGAGCTGTTCTTCTACAACTGGACCGATTACTACCCGGTCGAGTTGCTGGCCAAGTTCGAAAAGGAGACCGGCATCAAAGTGACCATGGACGGCTACGACAGCAACGAAACCCTGCTGGCCAAACTGCAGGCCGGTGGCGCGGCCTATGACGTGATCGTGCCGTCGCAATCGATCATGCGCACCCTGATCAACCAGGACTTGCTGCTGGAAATCGACGCCTCGACCCTGCCCAACTTCCAGTACGTCAAACCGGCGTTCCGTGACCCGAGCTTCGACCCTGGCCGCAAGTTCTCCGCGCCTTACCTGTGGGGCACCACCGGGTTTTCCTATGACAGCGCCCGGGTGCCTGGCGGCAAACTCGACGACTCGTGGAAAGAGTTCTTCGAACCGCGCAAGGAATTGCAAGGCCAACTCGCCGCCCTCGACACCTCCAGCAGCGTGATCAACGCCGCCAGCCACTACCTGAACGTCGACGAGTGCAGCGAAAACCCGCAGGACGCCAAACGCATCCTCGAACTGCTGCAAAAGCAGAAACCCTTCCTGAAAATGTACAGCTCGGACAACACCGTCGACCGCATGGCCTCCGGTGAAGTGATCATGATGCAAAACTGGAACGGCTCCACCGCCCGGGCCACCTTGCAGAAGAGCACGATCAAGTACGTCTATCCGAAGGAAGGCCTGGCGATGTTCCAGGACAACTTCGCCGTGCCGAAAAGCGCACCGCATCCCGGCAACGCGAAAATCTTCATCGACTGGATGATGAAGCCGGAAAACGCCGCCGCCGTGTCCAACGCCATCGCCTACGCCAACGGCATTCAGAGCGACAAGTTGATCGACGCCAAATGGCGGGTCATGGACGCCATCAACATGCCCGACGAATTCGCCTCGCGCCTGCGTCCCGAGAAGGAATGCAGCAACAAGGCGCGGGAACTGCAGGACCGGATCTGGGCCAAGCTCAAGGGCTGATCGCCCGGTTTGAAACCGAGTCGCGGCCATCGCTGGCAAGCCAGCTCCCACAGGGTTTGAAGGTGTTCACACGTTTTGTGATCAATGCAAATCACTGTGGGAGCTGGTTTGCCAGCGATGAGGCCCGCGCAAACACCAAAAATTTTGAGGTACGCAATGACCCAACCTCGCTGGCTGCGCAACGTGCGGCCCTACGGTTCGACCGCCTTGGACCTGCTGATCGAAAACGGCCGGTTCAGCCAACGCCGCCCGGCCTCCTCCAGCGAACTGCTGGCGACCGACATCGATGGCCAGAACCAACTCCTGACCCCGGCACTGGTGGAAAGCCATGTGCACCTGGACAAAACCCTTTGGGGCCAACCCTGGCGTCCAAACAGCGCCGGTCCGACACTCAAGGACTACATCGCCAACGAACGGCGCATTCTGCGCGAGGTCACGACACCCATCGCGCAACGGGCCGGCGCGCTGCTGGAAAACTGCATCGCCCGTGGCTCGCTGACGATGCGCTGCCACGTCGACATCGACCCGGAGTTCGGTTTGCGTCACGTCGAGGCCATGCAGCAATTGCGCGAAAAATACCGTGACCTGATCGACCTGCAACTGGTGGTATTCCCGCAAACCGGGCTGATCAGCCGCCCCGGTACGGCCGAACTGATGCGCGAAGCCATGGCCCTCGGCGTGGAAAACGTCGGCGGGCTCGACCCGTGTGGCATTGACAATGATCCCGTCGCGCAA
>NZ_RCOB01000095.1:0-13515 GCF_004307665.1 Pseudomonas sp. Sample_16 | reverse complement strand
GGAAAACGTCGGCGGGCTCGACCCGTGTGGCATTGACAATGATCCCGTCGCGCAACTGGATTTCGTGTTCAAGCTGGCCAGCGATTTTGACCGCGGCGTGGACATTCACCTGCACGACAAGGGCGAATTGGGCCTGTGGCAGATTGCACTGATCGCTGACTACACCGAGCGTTTCAACCGCCAGGGTCGAGTGATGATCAGCCACGCCTATTGCCTCGGCATGCTGCCGTGGAGTCAGGTCAAACCATTGGCCGAACGCTTGGCTGCCTTGCACATTTCACTGATGAGTTCGGCGCCTGCCGACTGCGCCGTGCCGCCGTTCCTTGCCTTGCGCGAAACCGGGGTGAATGTGTGCCTGGGGTCTGACGGCATCCGTGATACCTGGTCGCCCATGGGTAATGGCGACATGCTCGAGCGCGCCATGTTGCTGGCGTTCCGTTTCGATTTGAACAAGGACGAAGAGTTGGCAGCGGCGTTTGAGGCCGCGACGTTGAATGGCGCCCAGGCTTTGGGTCGCGAAGCGAATCGCCTGGAGATCGGCCAGCCCGCGGACTTCCTGCTGATGCCGGTACAAACACTGGGTGAGGCGGTGGTTTCCCGGCCGCTGCGTCAGGTCTATCGCGCAGGTCGGTTGATCGCATCGGCTGGTCGCTTGCTGGAAAGCCGACTGTGAAACGCATCGGTTTACGAGCCGGGTGCGTGGTCGGCTTCGACGGTGTGCAGCATGTGCTGTGGCGCGACGGCGAAGTGGTCTTCAACGGGTCACGCATTGAGTTTGTCGGGCGCGGTTATGCTGGACCGGTGGATCAATGGATCGACTACGGCAACGCACTGATCGGCCCCGGCTTCATTGATCTGGACGCCCTTGGTGATCTCGATTCCACGGTGTTGACGCTGGACAACGGCGAAGAGCGCGACATGGGTCGCATGTGGTCCGCGGAATATCTGGTGCGCGGCCCGCGGGAGAGTTACAGCCTTGAAGAAGAAGTGTCCAAGTATCGCTTCGCCTTTACGCAACTGATCCGCAACGGCATCACCACCGCCATGCCGATCACCTCGATGTACTACCGCGAATGGGCGGAAACCTACGACGAGTTCGCGGCCGTGGCCGGTGTGGCGGCCGAGTTGGGCCTGCGTACTTACCTCGGTCCTTGCTACATGAGCGGGATGAGCTACTGGCAGGCCGACGGCACCCTGGCGCATCACTGGGATGAACCCCGGGGCATGGCCGGACTCGATGCGGCCGAGCGCTTTTTCGCGGACTTCGACGGCGCGAACGGCGGCCTGATTCGCGGTGCGCTACTGCCTGATCGCATCCAGACCTGCACGCCCACCCTGTTGCAACGCACCGCCGCGCTGAGTCGGGAGCTGAACGCGCCGATGCGCTTGCATTGCTGTCAGGGCCTCGGCGAAGTGGCCATGGTCGAGCAACTGCGCGGCACCTCGCCACTGGGCTGGTTGCAGCAACTGGACTTGCTGACCCCGCGCAGCCTGTTGCCCCACGGCATCTATACCCGCGGCGATGCAGACCTGCAGCAAGTGGTGGATGGCGGCGCCAGCCTGGTGCATTGCCCGGTGGTGTTTGCCCGGGATGGCGAGGCGCTGAATTCGTTCGGCCGCTATCGGGCCAAAGGCATCAACTTCGCGTTGGGCACCGATACCTGGCCGGCGGACTTGCTGGACAACATGCGTCAAGGCTTGAACATTGCGCGTCTGATGGAGGGCGGCAATCAACTGACCAGCGCGCTGGACCTGTACAACGCGGCGACCCTGGGCGGCGCCAAGGCACTGGGCCGCGACGATATCGGTCGCCTCGCGCCGGGCTGCAAGGCCGACATCACGGTGTTCAATCTGCGCGGAATGCACCTGGGGCCGTTATTCGACCCGCTGAAAAACCTGGTTCTGGCCGGGCGCGGTGACGACTGCATCGCCAGTTACATCGATGGCCGCTGCGTGATGCACGAAGGTCAGGTCCAAGGCGTCGACTACCCCGCCCTGCAACGCCAGGCCCAACGACAATTCGAAAAACTGATGCGCAGCCACAGCGATCGCGCCTTCGGTCAACCGGACTGGAAAGGTCTGTTCCAACCGGCCATCCCGTACGCCGACGACTACAGCGCACAGGCGCCACTGTGCGCCATTGACCCTCTTCTCTAGAGATTTCTGACTATGCAAAGCTTTGACTTCAGCCAACTGAGCCCACGGGACAAATACAAGATTCTGATCGGCAGTGTGGTGCCGCGCCCTATTGCGCTGGTCACCACGGTCGATGGCGAAGGCCGAGTCAATGCCGCGCCGTTCAGCTTTTTCAATGCGCTTTCCGCCGACCCGCCGATCCTCGCCCTGGGCGTGGAAAACTATGGCGATCAAAGCCCCAAGGACACCACGCGCAACATCCAGCTCAACCAGGAGTTCACCGTGAACATCGTCAGCGATGCGCTGGTGGAGGCCATGAACGTTTGTGCCGTGCCTTTCGCTCCCGGCTTCGACGAACTGACCGCGGCCGGCCTCACCGCCATCCCCGGCACCACGGTCAAATGCCCGCGGATCGGTGAAGCCCCGGTAGCACTGGAATGTCGACGGATGATGGCGCTGTCCATCGGCCAATCCCGTGAAATCATCTTTGGTGAAGTGCTGATGGCCCATGTGCGGGACGAGCTGATCGACCCGAAAACCCTGTACATCGATCAACTGGGGCTCGATGCGATTGGCCGCATGGGCGGCCATGGTTATGCCCGTACGCGGGATTACTTCGACTTGCCGACACGGTCGTTGCAGGCCTGGACGGATGCACCGGGCGGCGGTGAGCGGTTTTGGCCGCAGGCTAAATAAAAATCATCAAAACCCGCTGTGGCGAGGGAGCTTGCTCCCGCCCGGCTGCGCAGCGGTCGTTGAATCATTGCGCGCGATGATTCTGGGTCCGCTTCGCGGCACAGCGGGAGCAAGCTCCCTCGCCACAAAAGTCAGTTCACCATGGGTTAGTGGAAATCCCGGCTGCGCACGCTGATGCCGTCCAGCAAGGGGCTCAGGTCACTCAAGCGCCCGGCAATCAGGTGTCGTACTTCGCCTTCGCGCTCCCAGCGGCCATCGACCTTGAGCAACTGCGAGCCGACCAACACCTTTCGTTGCCGGTCGGCCAGGTCGCGCCAGACCACCACATTGACGTTGCCAAACTCGTCTTCCAGGGTGACGAAGGTCACACCGCTGGCGGTGCCCGGGCGTTGTCGGCCGGTCACCAGCCCGGCAACGCTGACCGGGCGCCCGTGGTCGACCTCCAGCAGCTCCTTCGAACTGCGGCAGCGCCGGGCTTTCAACTCAGCGCGCAGCAACGCCAGCGGATGCGGACCGAGGGTGGTGCCGAGGCTGTTGTAATCGGCCCGCAGGTCTTCGCCGACCGTGGGTTTGGGCAGCACAATGGCGCCCTCCTCCTGGCTCGGCAGACCGGCAAATAACCCGAGCTGCCTTTGCACACCAGCGACCTCCCAGCGCGCCCGATGGCGATCACCGGCCAGCCCGCGCAATGCTCCGGCATCGGCCAGTTGCTCGCGGGCGCGGGCATCGAGTCGTGCCCGTTCGCCGAGGTCGGCAATGTCGGCAAACGCGCCTGTACAACGGGCCGCTTCAATACGCCGGGCATCGTCCTCGCGAAAGCCCTTGATCATCCGCAGGCCCATGCGAATCGCCGGTTGTGCGCCGGTGACCGGTTCCAGGCTGCAATCCCAGTCGCTGGCCCGCACGTCCACCGGACGAATCTGCAAGTGATGGCGACGCGCGTCCTGCAGAATCTGGTCCGGGCTGTAGAAACCCATGGGCCAACTGTTGATCAGCGCACAGGCGAATGCCGCCGGTTCGTGGCATTTCAGCCAGCAACTGGCATAGGTCAACAACGCAAAACTGGCGGCATGGGACTCGGGAAAACCGTAACTGCCGAAGCCTTTGATCTGCTCGAAAATCTGCGCGGCGAATTCAGCGCTGTAGCCGTTCTTTTTCATACCGGCCGCCAGCCGTTCCTTGTGCGGTTCAAGCCCGCCATGACGTTTCCAGGCAGCCATGGAACGGCGCAACTGGTCGGCCTCGCCGGGACTGTAGTCGGCGGCGACAATGGCGATCTGCATCACTTGTTCCTGGAACAGCGGTACGCCAAGGGTGCGCTTGAGCACGACTTCCAGTTCCGGCGACGGATAAACCTCCGGTTCTTCCTTGTTTCGCCGTCGCAGGTACGGGTGCACCATGCCGCCCTGGATCGGCCCGGGCCGCACGATTGCCACCTCGATCACCAGATCGTAAAACGTCTTTGGCCGCAGCCTCGGCAGCATCGACATCTGCGCCCTGGACTCGATCTGAAACACGCCGACCGTGTCGGCGCGACCGATCATTTCGTAGGTGGCCGCGTCTTCGGGCGGAATCGTCGCCAGGCTCAAGTCGAGGTTTCGGTGTCGACGCACCAGATCGAAACAGCGACGAATCGCGCTGAGCATGCCCAGCGCGAGAATGTCGACCTTGAGCAACCCCACCGCGTCGAGGTCGTCCTTGTCCCACTGGATGATGGTGCGCTCGGCCATGGCCGCATTTTCCACCGGGACCAGACTGTCCAGCGGCTGCTCGGAAATCACGAAGCCGCCGGGATGCTGGGACAGATGCCGGGGGAAGCCGATCAGTTGTCCCGTCAGGCTCAGCACCCGCCGCAGTATCGGGCTCTCGGGATCGAAACCGCTCTCGAGCAAGCGTTCCACGGGTGGGGTTTGATCGCTCCAGTGACCGCAGCAGTCGGCCAGGGCGTTGATCTGGTCCGCTGGCAAACCCAGCGCCTTGGCGACGTCGCGCACCGCGCCCGCCGCGTGGTAGGTGCTGACCACCGCCGTCAGCGCAGCACGGGCCCGGCCATAACGCTGGAACACGTACTGCAAGACTTCCTCGCGCCGCTCATGCTCGAAGTCGACATCGATGTCCGGGGGCTCGTTGCGCTCCTTGGAAATAAAGCGTTCGAACAACAACGTGGTGCGATCCGGATCGATTTCGGTGATGCCCAAGGCAAAACACACCGCCGAGTTAGCGGCAGAGCCGCGCCCTTGGCAAAGAATCTGCTGTTCACGGGCGAAGCGCACGATGTCGTGGACGGTCAGGAAATAACTTTCGTAGCCCAGCTCGGCAATCAGCTCCAATTCTTTGTCGATCTGCTTCAGCACTTCGATTTTCGGGCCTTTTGGCCAACGCCACGCAACGCCCTTTTCTGTGAGGTCACGTAGCCACGACGCGGCCGAATGCCCTGCCGGCACCAGCTCCCGAGGATATTGATAACGCAACTGGCCGAGGTCGAACGAGCAGCGCCGGGCTATGGCCAGCGTTTCGTCGAGCAAGGCTGGCGGATACAGACTGGACAGAACCTCGAGGCTGCGCAGATGCCGTTCACCATTGGGATGCAGGCGCAACCCGGCATCGGCCACCGGCAGGTGATGGCGGATCGCGGTCATGGTGTCCTGCAAGGCCCGGCGCCCGCGTGCATGCATGTGCACATCGCCACAGGCCACCGCTGGAATCCGCAGTTCCCGGGCCAGGGCCAGCAGGTCGTTGAGACGGCGGACATCGTCCTGGCACCGATGCAACTGCACCGCCAGCCACAGCCGTTCTGCAAAGACCTGTTGCAGCCAGCGGCCCTGCTCCACGTCATTCACCGTGTCAGGCACCCACAGCACCAACAGCCCGGGCAATGGTTCGCTGAAATCCTCGCGCAATATCCGGTACTGGCCTTTCTGCGTACGGCGTCGGGCGCGGGTAATCAAACGGCACAGCGTCTGATAGCCCTCAAGGCTCTCCACCAGCAACACCAGTTTCGGGCCGTTTTCGATGCGGATTTCGCTGCCGATAATCAACGGCAACTCAACGGATTTCGCCGCTTGCCAGGCGCGGACGATCCCGGCCAGCGTGCATTCGTCGGTGATCGCCAAGGCTTGATAGCCCTGTTTTTTCGCCCGTTGAAACAGTTCAAGGGCACTCGAGGCACCGCGCTGGAAACTGAAGTTCGACAGGCAGTGCAGTTCGGCATACCCGGCACTCATGCGAACCAGCCTTGCAGCCACAACGGGCCATTCTCGCCCACCACACGGTAGGCCCAGCCCTGCTGACCGGCGCGGGTTTCGATCAGGTAGTAATCGCGGCGCACATCATCACCGTCCCACCAGCCGGACTCGATACGCTCTGGCCCCATGAGGATACGGGTCGAGCCTTCGTGCACCGTCAGCGGTTCGGTCAGCAGCCAGCCCGGACGCTGCACGGTCGGGAATCCTGCGCAGGGCTGGCTGTCGGCACGGGCCTGCCACGCACACTCGGGGCGGTGATCGGCCTGAAAGCGCAAACCATGCACCGCCTCATCCCCCAACCGCGCACGCAGGCGTTCGCGCAGTTGCTCCCAGGGCAAGGATTGCTGCGGACGGTCGTCGAACAGTTCTTGAAACTGGGGCACGAAGGCCGGCAAGTCTTCGGCGCACAGGCGAAAACCGCGCACCGGGGCCTCGACCTGAACCTGCTCCAGCCGGCCCCGGGCCAATTCGAAAAGCATCGCCGGGTCGCGCTCCGCGCTGAGCAGGCCGACCTTGATCACCGTGTCCGGCAATCCGGCGTGTTCCAGGTGCAGGTCGAAACGCTGCACGCCGCTGTCGCGACCACAGAGAAACGCCGACAGGTCACCGGTCAATCGACGCAGCGGAAACAGCAAGGCCTGATGGGATTGCACATCGAAGTTGAGTTCGATGCGCACGTCGAAGCGATCCGGTGGCAAGTAGAACGCCAGGGCCAGCCGCCGCAACCCGAACAAAGTGTCGAGATGCCTGAGCACCTGGGCTTCGAAACGCCGGGCCAGGCTGTGCCGGGGCAAGGCCTGCACCTGACTCAGGGTGCGCAGCCCCATGCGCGACAACGCCGTGGCGACGCTGGCCTCAAGGCCGATGCGGTCGATGGGCATTTGTCCGAGGTGATACTGCAAGGCTTGATCATTGGCCACCACCAGACCGTCATAGGCATTGGCCAGCATTCGTGCCGCCACCGGGTTGGGCGCAGCGACAATGCGGTGACGAAAGCCCAGTTCGCCAAGCTCGTTGCGCAGGCGCGCCTCGAATTGCGGCCAGTCGCCGAACAGGCCCAGGCTGGATTCGATTTCAAACACCAGGGCCCGCGGATAATGGACGCTGACCTGGGAGCTGAACCGATAGGCCCAGGCCGCCAGAAACTGCTGCCAGTGCTCGATGTCGGCGACGTCGTATTCGGCCGTGGCAAAGCCCTTGCTCAGGGCCTGGGCGGCGCTCATGGACTGGCCGGGGCGCAGGCCGAGGGCGCGTGCCGGGCCGTTGACCGCTTGCAGCATCCGGCGCTGAGCCGGACCGGTCAGCAGCGCCAGCGGTTCATCGGGATCGGTGCGCTGACGCAGTACTGCGTCCAGCGCCAATTGCGGGAAAAGGATACACACCCAGCGCATGGCAACCTCAATGCCCTACGGCGAAGGCAATCGGTGCCGACCGGGCCAGCCCGCCCCGACACTTGAGCACGCGCAATTGCGCCGGCCTGGCATCGATGGCGATGCGCAGCGCCGCCGGCGAAGGGTTGACCGCTTCATTGAGCGAACGGTAGGCGAATGCCAGGGTCTGGCCGGTTTCCGCCGCCACCTGCAAGCGACGCAGGGCGCGATCATCCGCCTTGTGCGGCCAGCACAGCACCGCACCGCAACTGCCCGAACGCAGGCATTGTTCCGCGGCCCACAGCGCATCGCGTTCACTGGCCTGGATGATCGACAACTGGCGCAGATCGACCCCGGCGCTCTGCCAGGCTTGCGGATATGGCACGTATGGCGGTGCCACCAGCACGATGCGCTCGCCTGCCGCCGACAATCGCGCCAGCGCCGGCCACACCAGTTGCAACTCACCGACGCCCTGCCCGGCCAGCAGGATTTCGGTCAGCGCCGCCTCAGGCCAGCCACCGGTGGGCAGCGCCGCATCCAGCGCGGCATGCCCGGTGGGTTGTGGGCTGACGGCTGGCGGCGCAGGCCGGCCCTTCCACACCTGGCCGCCATTGAACAGCGTATCCAACGCAACGACGGCGCCCATCAGCCTTGCCTCACCAGGCCGCAGAACACGCCTTCGATGGCGAGGTCCCGGTCGGCTTCGACGATGATCGGCTGATAGGCCGGATTGCGCGGCAGCAACCGGACCGTGTCGCCGACCCGTTCGAAGCGCTTGATGGTGACTTCGCCGTCGAGGCGCGCCACGACGATCTGGCCGTTGACCGCCTCGGGGCTGCGGTGCACGCCCACCAGGTCGCCGTCGAGAATGCCGTCCTCGATCATCGAGTCGCCGCGCACCCGCAGCATGTAGTCCGGCACCCGGGAAAAGATCGCAGGATCGAGCAGCAAGCGGCTATGGATTTCGGCATCGGCCCCGATCGGCGCACCCGCCGCCACGCGACCGAGGACCGGGATATCCAGCAACTCGGGGCGCGGTGGCTGCCCGAGCAGGCGAATGCCCCGGGCCTGATTCGGGTTGACCTCGATAAACCCGGCTTCGGTGAGCGCCAGCACATGCTTGCGCGCCACGCTGCGGGAGGCGAAGCCGAACGCCTCGCTGATTTCAGCGAGGCTCGGGGACTGACCGTGCTCGGCGATGCGCTCGCGGATAAAGGTCAGGATGGCGGTACGGCGGGGAGTCAGAGTCGTCATGGAGTACATTTGTACTCTTTTGCCATTTTCCTGACAAGCACCGCCAGTCAGCTCAACCCACGGGACGCCAGAAACCCTGCGATGTAATCGATGAACGCCAGCACTTTGGCCGTCGCCCGCCGATGGCTCGGGTACACCGCCAGTATGTGCGGGCCGAAGCTGTCCGGGTCGATGTCGTAGTCGGCCATCAGCCGCACCAGTCGCCCTTCGGCGATGTACGGCGCGGCACTCCACAAGGGTGTGTGCAGCAAACCGCGCCCCGCCAGGGCATTGGCCAGCAGCAAGTCGTAATTGTCGCTGCGCAGGCGCGGTGCCAACGGTTGTGGCAAGCTCAGGCGCTGGCCATCGCGCTCGGCCCACCAGAATTCACGGCTGAGCAACGGATGGCGATACAGCAACCATTCGTGGTCATCAAGGGTCTGCGGGGTGACCGCCAGCCCCTTGCGTGCCAGATATTCCGGGCTGGCGCACAGCGCCAGGCGATTGCTGCCGACCACCCGCGCAATCAACCCCGGCAAGTCGTCATGCCCTTCGCGCAACGCCAGGTCGTAGCCGCTCTCCAGCAGGTTGACGAACTCGTCGCACAGGTCCACTTGCAGGTTGATTTGCGGGTATTGCTCAAGAAAACCACCGCACACCTGATCGAGAAAAGCCTGCCCATAGGCCAGCGGTGCAGTGATTTTCAGGCTGCCGCGCAAACCATGCTGCAACTGCTCGATTTCCTCGCCGGCCTCGTCCAGTCGCTGCAACACCTGACGCGCAGTCTCCAGGTAGAGCCGCCCGGACTCCGTGAGCAAAATCCGTCGGGTGCTGCGCTCGAACAACCGTGCGCCCAGCTCCGCTTCCAGGTGATTGACGGCTTTGGTCAGGGCTGACGGGGTCTTGCCCAGTTGCTCGGCGGCGCGGCTGAAACTGCCCAGTTGCGCCGTGACCACAAACATTTTCAGTGCACCGAGCTTGTCCATATTTTTTCCAATCAGGCAAAAACGTTTTTCGTGAGTGAGGCGTTCTGCCGAGCGCAGCAAGCCACTAATCTGGCCATCAGACGCAATAACAAGGAAACATTCAATGAAAAGATTCATCCCGAATCTATTGATGGCCGCCATGAGTTTTGCCTCGTTGGAAGCCATGGCAGCGACTGACCTGGTGTTATTCAATGGCAAGATTTTCACCGCCGACCGCAATCAGCCCAAGGTCCAGGCGCTGGCGGTCGAGGACGGCAAAGTGCTGCAAGTGGGCAGCGATGCGCAGATCAAGGCGCTGATCGAGTCTGGAACACAGGTCATCGACCTGGACGGGAAAACACTGATGCCCGGCCTGATCGACACCCATTCCCATGCCATCTTCGGTGGCCTGGAAATGGTCTCGGCCAACATGGAAGACGAGGTCGTGGACCTTGACGAACTGGAGAAACGCCTGCGCGCCTGGCGTGACGACGGAAAAGCGCGGCACGGCGATGTGCTGAGCGTGGCCGGCATGAGTTCGGCGTACTGGGCGCAGTCGGAAGCGCTGGGCAAGAAGTTCAACAGTGGCGAATGGGCCGACGTGCCGCTGGTCTTTACCGGCAGCGACCACCATACGGCCTGGGCCAATGATGTGATGCTCAAGCGCGCCGGTATCGATGCTGCGCTGATCAAGTCATTGCCGGCAGCTGAAGACGGCACCATCGGCAAACTCAAGGACGGCAGGCCCAATGGATTTCTGGTAGATGCCGGCTGGGATCGGGTGGCCTCGAAAATGCCGGCACCGAGCGCCGCCGACATGCTCAAGGCCGCGCAAACCGCCGTGAGCTACAACAACAGCCTGGGCATTACCGCGTGGATGGACCCTGCCGCCAACGCCGCGCCCGGCGAGCCGATCTTCGCCCTCAAGCCGACGGAAAAAACCGTCGGTGTGCTGCCGGTGTACAAGGCACTGGCGCAAAGTGGCGCCATGACCGCCCACATTGCCGCGCTGCTGGTGGCCAATTCGAAAAGCGTGCCGGCCGATCTGGATACGCTGGACAAGGTCCGCCAGCAATTTCAGGGCATCCCCAACCTGACCTTGCCCGGGGTCAAGATCTTCGCCGACGGTGTGATCGAGTACCCGGCGCAGAGCGCGGCGATGATCGATCCCTACAGCAACTCGCACAAACAGGGCGAACTGCTGATCGATCCAAAGCATTTCGGCGAGCTGGTCAGTGCCATCGACCAGCGCGGCTGGCTGGTGCACATCCACGCCATCGGTGACCGTGCCGTGCGTGAATCACTGAACGGGATCGCCCAAGCGCGCAAGGACCGCCAAAGCGGCGTGACGCACTCGGTCACTCACCTGCAAATGGTCAATCCGAAGGAGTTCGCCCGGTTCAAGCCGCTCGACGTCATTGCCTCGATGCAACTGCTCTGGGCCGCCGCCGACGACTACACCACCGACATGATCAAGCCTTACGTCAGCGCCCAGGCATTCCGTTACCAATACCCGGCGCACTCGCTGCTCAAACAGGGCGCAATCATTTCCGGCGCCAGCGACTGGCCGGTGTCGTCGCCGAACCCGTTCAACGCCATGGCTCAGGCGATGACCCGGGTCGGCCCGCTGGGCGTGCTCAACGCCGATGAACGTATCGACCGCGAAACCATGTTCTACGCCTATACCCTCAACGCTGCGCGCACCATCGGCCTGGACAAGAACATTGGTTCGTTGAGCGCCGGCAAACAGGCCGACTTCATCGTCCTTGACCGCGACGTGTTCAGCGTCGATGACAAAGCCCTGCACGACACCCAAGTGCTGCAAACCTGGTTCGCCGGCCGTCAGGTCTACGCAGCGACCCTCTGATAAAAACCCGCAACCACTTCGCTGCCCGCCCCCGGTGTGTTCCAACCCGGGGGCCTGGCGCAGCCTTGCCCGACATCTGCCCATAACAATCACAATAGCGGAATGCATCTTATGAAAGCCTTGACCCTGTTCGCCCTCGGTTCCTTGAGCCTGCTGCCCTTGAGCAGCCAGGCCATCCCCTTGAATGACGACTTCGCCCTGCTGCTGGACGTGACCCTGGCCAGCGACTACCGCACCCGCGGTATCTCGCAAACCCAGAATGACCCGGCCATTCAGGGTGCCATCACCCTGGCCCACAGCAGTGGCCTGTACCTCGGCGCATGGAGTTCAAACGTCGATTTCGGCGGTGGCCTGAAAACCCGGCAGGAAGTCGACTATTACGCCGGCTGGCTGTGGCAAGCCACTGAAGAAGTGAGCCTGGACGTCGGCTACCTGAAGTACACCTATCCCAGAGAAAGCCAGTTCAACCAGAGTGAGGCCTACGGCATTCTCAGCGTCTACGGGGTCAAGCTCGGAGCCTATTACTCCGCCGATGCGCCGGGAATCGACAGCGAGCAGAACTCGCTCTACAGCTATGTCGGCTACGAAACCGAGTTGCCCTACGATGTGGGTCTGAAACTGCGTTACGGCAACATGGACTTCAAGGACCCGCATCTCTACTCACGTTCGGGCGAAGCCGAAGATTCGTACCGTGAGTGGGAGGTCAAGCTGGCCCACGAACTGGCCGGCGTGATGCTGGGCCTGAGCTACATCGACACCGACCTGTCGAAAAGTCAGTGCGCCAGCAACTGGGGGTTCGATGACGTTTGCAGCGCCACTGTCGTGGCGAGCGTCAGCAAGTCGTTCTGAGGCGCGCCCCACCTGCGAGCAAGGAGGCTCCGGGGTGTGATGGAGGCTGATCGGATGAGGGTTGCTTACACATCAGGATCACTGATTATCCGGCAACACGCTAACCTATAAGACCGTGTCGCGCTTGTGGCTCCCAAGGCGCACCATTAGATTAGCCAATGATGTCTGGCCTCCAAAATAAGTAGAAGGGATAAGCATGGCGCTTACTGACCAGTCCACCCGTATCCGTACCGGCGAAGAACTCGATGCCAGCCTGATCGATCCATACCTCAAGGCCCACATTCCGGGTCTGAGCGGCTTGCCGCAGATCAGCCAGTTCCCGGGCGGTGCGTCGAACCTTACCTATTTGCTGGAATACCCCGAACAGGAGTTTGTCCTGCGTCGGCCCCCGTTCGGCCACAAGGCCAAATCCGCCCATGACATGGGCCGCGAATTTCGCATCCTCAATCAATTGCGCGAGGGTTTTCCGTACTGCCCCAAAGCCTACGTGCATTGCACCGACGAATCGGTGATCGGTGCCGAGTTCTACGTGATGGAACGGGTCAACGGCATCATCCTGCGCTCGGAACTGCCAGCGGAACTGGGGCTCGATTCAGCGAAAACCGAAGCCCTGTGCAAGAGTTTCATCGACAAGTTCGTCGAACTGCACCAGGTCGACTACAACGCTTACGGCCTGGGTGACCTCGGCAAGCCCGAAGGTTACGTGGCACGGCAGATCAAAGGCTGGAGCGACCGCTACGAAAAAGCCCTGACCCCCGATGCCCCACAGTGGGACGTGGTCAAGGCCTGGCTCAACGACAAGATGCCCGCCGACCACCCGACGTCCAGCATCGTTCACAACGACTACCGTTTCGACAACGTCATCCTCGACCCGAACAATCCGATGCAGATCATCGGCGTGCTCGACTGGGAACTGACCACCCTCGGCGATCCCTTGATGGACCTGGGCAATACCCTCGCCTACTGGATCGAGGCCGACGACCCGGCGCCGGTGCAGATGATGCGCCGCCAGCCGAGCCACGCCCCGGGGATGCTGACCCGCCGCGAGTTCGTCGACTACTACGCCCAGCGATCCGGCATCCAGATCGACAATTTCGATTTCTACTACACCTACGGCCTGTTCCGCCTGGCCGGCATCGTGCAGCAGATCTACT
>NZ_RCOB01000079.1:0-807 GCF_004307665.1 Pseudomonas sp. Sample_16 | reverse complement strand
TCCGCGGGCCTTTCTCTTTCAGCTGCTTGAAATCGCTGAACGGGGCCAGGTGGTGATCATTGCTCAGGGTTTGCCATTGGCGGGTTTGCGGGTTGTTGCTGGTCATGTGAATCTCCTAAAAATCCAGGTGAACGCGCGCCGCGGGACAACGGCGGCGCCCGGCGTGTCAGACGGCAAAGAGCAGGAACTCCCGTTCCCACGAACTGATCACGCGCTTGAAGTTTTCATGCTCGGCCCGCTTGACCGCTACGTAGCCAGTGATGAAGTTGGTGCCCAGGTACTTCTCGATGGTTTTGCTGTTTTCCATGCGTTCCAGTGCGTCTTCGATGGTCAGCGGCAAACGCAGGTTACGGCGCTCATAACCACGGCCGACTACCGGTGCACTCGGGTTCATGCCTTCGACCATGCCGATGTAACCGCACAGCAGGCTGGCGGCAATCGCCAGGTACGGGTTGGCATCGGCGCCCGGCAGGCGGTTTTCAACCCGGCGGTTTTGCGGCCCGGCGTCCGGAACGCGCAGGCCCACGGTGCGGTTCTCTTCGCCCCACTCGACGTTGACCGGCGCCGACGTGTCGGGCAGGAATCGGCGGAACGAGTTGACGTTGGGTGCAAACAGCGGCAACAGCTCGGGAATGAGTTTCTGCAAGCCACCGATGTGGTGCAGGAACAACGAACTCATGGTCCCGTCTTCATTGGAGAAGATGTTTTTGCCGGTCTCGATGTCGATGATGCTCTGGTGCAAGTGCATGGCACTGCCCGGCTCACCGGTCATTGGCTTGGCCATGAAGGTGGCGGCCACGTCGTGCT